>CAQVQZ010000107.1 GCA_948902155.1 uncultured Oscillibacter sp. | reverse complement strand
ATCTCCATCTGGGAGGCCGCGCCGATCTCAAAGAGCTCCTTCAGGTCCCGGACGTTTTTCTCCATCAGGGCCACCTGCTTTTCGAATACCGCCGCCTGGTCGTTATAGCTCTGGACCGAGGAACGGTAGCTGATGCCGGCGGCGTTGTAGCTGGACAGGGTGCTTCCCAGGTCCAGGGTGCACAGCACGTCCCCCGCCTTCACCTCGTCGCCGGCCTCGGCGTAAACGGCGGTGCATTTGGCGCTGACGGCCACCATGATGGTGGACTCGTCCTCGGCGGAGAGCTGGCCGGAGACGGTGTTCTCCGTGTAGATGGTGTCCGCCCCGATCTCCTGGACCTGGACGGCCACGCCGGGGCTGGCGGGCTCCTCTTGGGGCGCCTCCTCCCCGCCGCCGCAGGCGGCCAGGGACAGCGCCAGAACGGCGGCAAGCCCCGCCGCCAGGATCTTTTTGTGCATCATGTGGTTCCTCCAATTGCTGCTGATTTCATAGGGACGCCTCCCGGGACCCCGGGGGCGCGGGTTCCTCACTGCCCCGTCTGGCCGCTGTTCATCACGCCGTAATGCATGGCCCAGTAATAGGTCCGGAAGGCGGTGAAGAGGTTCCGCCTGGCGGAGGCCACCGCGTCCTTGGCGGCGGCCAGCTCATCCTCGGCGGCGAGAAGGGCGTTGTGGGAGATGGTCCCCTGCCGGTATTTCAGTTCCATGGAGGCATAGGTGCTCTCCTGGAAGGCGAGGGAGGTCTGGGCGGAGTTCAGCACCTGCTGGTAGTCCTTCACGGAGTCGAAGGCGCTGCGGAAGTTCATCTCAAAATTCTGCACGGACATCTTGTACTCGTACAGCGCCGCCTCATAGGTGTGCCGGGCGCTGCGGAGGTTGTATGTATCCCGGGCGTAATTGGACCGGGCGTCGTCATAGGTGTCGCCGGCTTCGTCCAGCTTCTTTTTCGCGGCGAAGAGGTCATAGCTGTGGTCCTTGGCCTCCGCCAGATCCTGGGCGTAGCTCATGCTGTCCACCAGTCCCCGGCTGAGCTCCGGCAGGGGGCCCAGCACCAGGGAGCCGTTGAGGTCCGCCCCCACCATGGACTGCAGCTGAAGCTTGCACCGGCGGAGATTCATCTCCAGCGTGCTGAGGCTGCTCTGAAGGGAGGCCCGGCTGCTTTTCACCTGCTCCAGAGTCAGGGCGGAGATCTGCCCCAGCTCGTACCGGAGCTCCATTTCCTCCATGCTTCTGTCCACGGCGGCCAGGTTCCGTTGGAGGGTGGCCTTGGTCTGCTCCAGCTCCAGAATGGCGAAGTACAGCGACTCCGCCCCCACCACGGTGAGGTCCTGGGCGTTTTTCAGCTGCCGCTTGGCGGCGGCGGCGTCCCGCTGAAGCTTCCCGGTGGCCAGGTCGGACACCGTGGCGCTGAGGCTGCCGTAGGAGCTGGCCAGGTTGGAGATGACGAAGCCCTGCATCGCCCCCTCCATGGGGGAGGCCACGGGAATCTGGGCATACATGCTCTGGGCGGCCTCCAGACTGGTGAGCTGGGCGGCCAGCTCCAGATACATCTTGGTATAATCCGTGGCGTCGATGGAGGCGATGGACTCCTCCAGCATTTTGGCGGTCAGGCTGCCCTCCAGCACCCGGTCCCGCAGGTCCTCAAAGGCGAGGTAGCGGAAATCGCTCTCCCCACCGAAGACCAGCTCGTCGTCCATGGTGCTGCCGGCGGCGGTCCCCGGCGTTTCGCCGGGTTCCGCGACGATGGTCCCCCCTCCGGCTTCCTCCCCGGAGGGCGCCTCCTCCCCGGCTTCGCCGTCCTCTCTGGAGCTCCCGGCCTCCGGTTCGGCCTGCTCCGCCTGGGCGGGGGGGGCCTGGTCCGTCTGCGCCAGGGCGGGTATGGCGCACAGCGGCAGCGCCAGCGCCAGCGCCGCCAGCAGCGCGATCCATTGCTTCCTCATGTGGGTCCTCCTTTTATATATGTAGTCTCTGCCCGCGCCGGCGCGGAAACGCGCCGCTCCCGGAGAGCTTCTTGATCCCTTATACACCTTCCACCAGGGGGAAGGTCAAGAAAAATTTCAGGAGCGCCCCTCCGCCCGCAGGCTGCCGTACTTCACAATCTCCAGCTTGGCCGCCAGCTCCTCCCGATAGAGCGCCCGCTCCCCGGGGCAGAGCATGGTGTCCATAAAGGCGCTGCCCAGGGCGGTCATCAGCAGGCAGAAGACAGCTCTGCCGTAGTCCGGACTGGGGTCCCGAAGGCCGGAGAGGTCGATGACGTCCCAAAGCCCATCCAGCAGCCGCTGCCCGGGCCGGGTGGGAAGGAGCCTTTGAATATCCACCCCCTGGTTGTTCTTGATAAACAGCATGCACCGCTCCATCATCGGGTCCAGGGCCAGCTCCTGAGAGGTCATGCGGTCGAAGCAGTCCAGCTGAACCTGGAAAATGTCACCGCCGTTGTCCTTCAGGGCCCGGCGGTACTCCTCCTTGACGTGGTTCCGCACCTCCTCGAGAAGATAGGCGAAGAGATCGTCCTTGCTGGTGAAGTATTGGTAGAAGCTCCCCCGGGGGATGCCCGCCCGGCGGACGATCTGGTTGATGGACACATCCACAAAGCGGACGGTGCTGAACTCCTCCCAAGCGGCGTCGAGGAATCGACGCCGCTTCTCCTCCGGCAGCCGGAGGAAGGTCTCTGTACACATATGAATCCCTCTCAACAAAAGTGACACCCTGTCATTTTATGACAAGCTGTCACTTATTATAGTCAGGGCCGCTCCTCCTGTCAACAGTTTTGTACTGCCGGGGGCGTTAAGTTTTTGTAAATAAGGGGCCGTCCCCAAAGGGACGGCCTTCTGTTCTCAATATCGCTGTTCCAGCAGCTTGTAAATCACCCATCCGGCCACCAACTGGAACAGCCCGTCGCCCGCCAGGGACAAAATCATCAGACCGGCCGCATCCTCTTCCACGAGGCCGAACGCATCCAGTACGGAAAAAGCCACGATCGCCAGAGCCACCGCCAGCAGGCCCAGAATGTAGGCGTACCGTCCGGACTTGTCCCGGAGCATGGTTTTCCGCTCGTCGCGGAGCTCAATCTGCTCCGCCTCCACGTGCCGCCGCCAGGAGTCCTCAGTCTCCAGACGCGTCCAGCGGTAATACTTCCAGACCTGCATCGCGCCGGGCACCGTGAAGGCGCCGGAAAAGCCGCAGAACAAGCTGCCCAGCGGCGTGTCCCAGAAAACCGCCGTGGCCAGACAGACAAGACCCAGGGCCATCATGCCCAGGCCGGACCAAAGGTAGCTTTTCTTCATTGGTTTCCGCTCCTTTCCCAGATGAAAATCTCCTCAATGGGGAGCCCGAAAAAATCCGAAATGGTAAATGCCAATTCCAGCGACGGGCTGTAGCGCCCGTTCTCAATGGAGCTGACGGTCTGCCGGGAGACCCGGATGGCCTTGGCAAACTCCTCCTGCCGCAGGCCCCGTTCCTTCCGCAGCGCTTCCACGCGGTTCCTCATAGCCGCCTCCTTTCGATGGCAGGGACGCCTTACACCCAAGAGCGGCCGTCTCACGGAATGTAAAGGTTCCTTTACCTACAACCTACCACACGCCGCCAGTTTTGTCAAGGGACCTTTACACAAAAGTTTGCCGTCTTGCAATTCCCGCGGCGCTGTAGTATATTGAAAGGACTGCTGAACGGAAAAGGGGACCGCCCATGAAACGGATATTTCCCGCCCTCTGCGCCCTGCTGCTGCTGACGGCCTGCGGCCCGGAGCTGCCGCCGGAGGATTCGGACCGGCTTCAGATCGTCGCCGCCGTCTTCCCGGCCTACGACTTTGCCCGCTCCGCCGCCGGGGAGCTGGCGGACGTGACGCTGCTGCTGCCCCCCGGAGCGGAGAGCCACTCCTACGAGCCCACCCCGGCGGACATCCTCCGGGTCCAGCGCTGCGACCTCTTCATCTACCTGGGCGGCGAGTCCGACGCCTGGGTGGACGCCATCCTCTCTGCCATTGAGCCGGAGGGGGAGGTCCTGCGGATGGTTGACTGCGTGGACCTTCTGGAGGAGGAGACGGCGGAGGGCATGCAGGGGGGCCACGACCACGGGGAGGACCACGATCACCTGGGCGAAGTGCTGAGCATGGACGAGCACGTCTGGACCGCCCCGCGGAACGCCGCCGCCGTCACCCGGATCATCGGGGAGCGCCTGGCCGCCCTGGACCCGGTCCACGCCGGGGAGTACATCGGGGGAGCCGGGGACTATGCCCGGGAGCTGGAGGAGCTGGACCGGGACTTTGCCGCCTTTTTCGCGGGCCTGCCGGACCGGACCATCGTCTTCGGGGACCGCTTCCCCCTGCTGTACTTTGCCCGGGCCTACGACCTGGATTACTACGCCGCCTTCCCCGGCTGCGGGACCCAGACGGAGCCCTCGGCGGCCACGGTGGCCTTCCTGACGGAAAAGGTCCGGGAGGAGGGACTCTCCACCGTATGGTATATCGAGTTTTCCAACCACCTGGTGGCGGACGGCATCGCCGAGGCCGCCGGGGTGGAGACGGCCCAGTTCCACACCTGCCACAACGTGAGCCGGGCGGAGCTGGAGGCGGGGGAGACGTATCTCTCCTTGATGCGGGCCAACCTGGAGACCCTGCGGGAGCATATGTGACTTAAGGAGGCGGGATATGGACGGCGCGTTTGACTTTCTGACCATGGAGTTTTTCACCCGGGCGGCGGTGTTCCCGGGGAGCCTTGGAACCTTCCGCTACCGCTTCCGGCGCACCGGCTGGATGGGGGAGGGGGAGATTCAGGCGTGGGTGTATGAGAACGTCTGCTTTGAGCTGGCGAAGGACGTGGAGACGGAGACCTTTCCCTGGACGGAGGAGGGGGTGTCCGCCCTGCGGGACTGGCTGGGGCAGCGGCTGGACCGGCGGGGAACGGAGCCCTACCGCATTCCCTACGCTCCGCCGGGCGGGAAGGCGCCGCAGCCGTGAGCTGGGGTCGGTTCACATAAACCAAGTGCGGGGATTTTGAGGAAATTTTTGCCGGATGCAAGGCAAAAATTTTTAACGCCGCAGACGACAACATTTGCCGGAAAGACGTGTGTTTGGGCTTATGGGAACAGGCCCTGAAAAAGCGGAAGCGGGGCCGCGCCCCTCCCGGGTAAAATTTCCGCAAACGGGAAAAAAAGCGGAGCGTCTCTGGCTGGATTTTCCAGCGTGCGCATCTGTCCTTGACACGCGGACTTGCCGTCATATTGCCGTTTTTTTACCATAGACATTCAGTGGATTTGTGCATTGCTTTTCCGCGCCGGTTCCCCTATAATTGTGTTTGAAAGGAGGACGCAAATGGCGGTAGCTGTCCCTAACCTGCAAAATATATTGTCAATTACACCAAAACCGTTTTTCAAAGGCCCGCCGCTTTCGGCGGAGTGACAGCGGCCGTTCATCGTGCCCACGGCGTTTCCGCCGGGCATTACCATGGGATTCAACGGAATCAAGGAGGGATTTTTACGCTTACTTTGCAGATGATTTGGGAGGCCCAAAACGCACTGCACGGCATTGCCCGGAAGACTCCTTTGGAGTCCGCTCCGAAAATTGGGGAAAATCTGTACATCAAGGCTGAGAACCTGCAGCTCACCGGCGCGTTTAAGCTCCGGGGCGCTTACAACAAAATACGCTCCCTCTCTCCTGAGGAGGCGTCCAGGGGCGTGATCGCCTGCTCCGCCGGAAACCACGCCCAGGGAATTGCCCTGTCCGCCACGAAGCTGGGCATCCGGTCCATCATCTGTATGCCCGCGGGCGCCCCCATCAGCAAGGTGGAAGCCACGAAGGGCTACGGCGCGGAGGTGGTTCTGGTTCCCGGCGTGTATGACGACGCCGCCAGGGAGGCCGCCCGCCTCGCGGAGGAGAACGGCTATACCTTCGCCCATCCGTTCAACGATCCGTATGTCATTGCCGGCCAGGGCACCATCGGCCTGGAAATTCTGGAGCAGCTTCCGGATGTGGAGCAGGTGGTGGTCCCCATCGGCGGGGGCGGGCTCATCAGCGGCATTGCCTTTGCCATCAAGAGCCTGAAGCCCGACTGCCGCGTCGTCGGCGTGCAGGCCGCAACCGTGGCCTCCATGTACGAATCCCGGAAGGCCGGGGCGATCACCACGGTTCAGGACGGGGATACCATCGCCGACGGCATCCATGTCCTCACCCCCGGCGAGCTGACCTTCCAGATCTGCCAGGACTACGTGGACGAGATCGTCACCGTTTCCGAGGATGAGATCTGCGCCGCCATTCTGGCCCTGATGGAGGGGCAGAAGACCGTGGCCGAGGGCGCCGGCGCCACCACGGTGGCCGCCTGCATGTTCGGCAAGGTGGACATCTCCTCGAAGAAGACCGCCTGTGTGGTTTCCGGTGGCAATGTGGACGTGACCACCCTCTCCCGCGTCATCACCAAGGGCCTGGTGAAGTCCGGCCGTCTGGCGGAGATCTCCGCCAAGGTGACGGACAAACCCGGCAGCCTCATCCAGCTTCTGCAGGTGGTCTCCGACAGCGGAGCCAATATTGTCAGCGTGAACCACGTCCGGGACGACGAGCACGCGGACGTCAACACCTGCATTGTGTCCATGGTCCTGGAGACCCGGGACATCCACCATGTCCGCCAGATCAAGCAGTCGCTCCGGGACCGGGGCTACGCCTTTGTGAACTGAGCGGACGCACCGCCCCGACCCTGTTATGATATAAAAATAAAAGGAGAGTCTCTCCCCTGAGGCGGAGAGCAGAGAGAGTATGAATAAGAAGAAATTGGGCCTGCTGCCTAAAATCGTAATCGCCATTGTCCTGGGTATCGTGGTGGGCGCCATTGCGCAGATGACCAACCTGCCGGTCATCGTCCGCATCGGCGCGACCTTCAACAGCATCTTCGGCAACTTCCTGAACTTCTGCATCCCCCTGATCATCATCGGCTTCGTGGCCCCCGGCATCGCCGACCTGGGCGAGGGCGCCGGCAAGACCCTGGGCCTGACCGCCGGCATCGCCTACATCTCCACCCTGATCGCCGGCACCTTCGCCTTCTGCGTGGACCGGGTCCTGTTCCCCAGCTTCCTGAAGGTGGGCTCCATCGTGATGGACAACGCCCAGAACGCGGAAGACACCATGCTCCCCGGCCTGTTCACCGTGGAGATGCCGCCTCTGATGGGCGTCATGACCGCCCTGCTGATCTCCTTCATCATCGGCTTGGGCATCGCCGTCACCCGCAATAAGCCCCTGAAGGACATCTTCTTCGGCTTCCAGGAGATCGTGGAGAAGCTGGTGGCCAACATCCTGATCCCCCTGCTGCCCTTCCACATCTACGGCATCTTTGCCAACATGACCTATGCGGGCACCGTGGTGGAGATCATGAGCGTCTTCGCCAAGGTCTTTGTGATCATCATCATCATGCACATCCTGATCATCCTGTTCCAGTACACCATCGCCGGCGTCTTCTCCAAGAAGAACCCCATCGGCATGATCCGGAACATGATCCCCGCCTACATGACCGCCATCGGAACCCAGTCCTCTGCGGCCACCATCCCCGTCACCGTGGACTGCACCAAGAAAAACGGCGTGAGCAAGAAGATGGCCGAGTTCGTGTGCCCCCTGTGCGCCACGATCCACCTCTCCG
>CAQVQZ010000106.1 GCA_948902155.1 uncultured Oscillibacter sp. | reverse complement strand
GGGGCGGCTTCCTCTTCGGCTTCCTGGTGATGGACCAGGCGGCCTTTGAGCAGCATATCAGCGCCGACGGTTCCGGCATCGACGTCTTCGCGACGGACGGGGAACGGTATTACGCCTATACCTATGCCACGGACGTGCAGTTTTTCCGCCCGGGCGGGGCGATTGACTCGAAGAGCGAGGACTGGAAGACCTGGGAGAAGCTCAACGCGCTGGGCCCCCTGGTAAAGGAGGATTTCCTCACCCGGAACGGCCTTCAGTCCTTCAGCGTTCAGGATTTTACGGACCAGCTGGACGCCGGGGACGGGAGTCATGTGATCATGAAGTACTATCCCTATTTCCGCGAGGACGGGGACGTCCGGATCTATGATACGCTCCTTCTTCACCAGCCCGCCCGGCAGGGAGAGGGCGGCATCTGGGCCGTGGACCAGTGGCTGGACGGGTATGGAAACCAGTACCTCTACTTCCCCGACAGCGGCAAGCCCGCCGCCGAGCACTACGCGGATCTCCAGGAGCAGTGCGACGCCGGGGAACACCCGGAGCTGCGGACCCCCGCCGGAGCGGCGGCGGCCTTCGCAAAGGATTTCTTCGGGCATGAGACTCTGGAGGGCAGCTTTGAGGAGAGCCGGGAAGTGGACTACGCCTATATGGAGATGAACCGGCGCCTGCAGAGCATGGTCCAGGACGTGATGTATCGGGAGGCGGAGGGGCTGGAGCTGCTGGAGTGCCTGGGGGCCGCCTCGGCCGACAACTGGGGCGTGCTGGGCCGGCATATGTACGGCTCCGATTGGTTTGAACCGCTGATGGAGGCGGTGGAGAGCGCCGCCGTGGGCGAGGAGCAGCAGGCCCGGGACCGGGCGGTGATGTCCTTCTTCCTGGCCACGCGGGACGCCCGGACGGATTTCGGCACGCCGCTGGGCGGCGTCCTGCGGGCCCAGCAGGAGGCGGACCCGGATGCCTTCCGCTCCGCGGCGGCGGAGCTTTCGGAAGAAGAGAGAGACGCGCTTCTCCGAGGCTCCGGCCTGACGGGGCTGGGGGATGAGTGAACGGGACCCGGGGAAGGGGGGGGAACCCTGTTCCGGCCCGGGACTCCGTCTTTCCGCGATTCCGGTATTGTCAAACCCTCCGGCGCTAAGCCGGAGGGTTTAATATAGTCAGCACAGTTAAACAGAATCCCCTGGCTTCTGTTCAGCGCGGCGCTGAATGACAGCGCCGCAAGCCGCATGAGCGGCGTTTTGCGCCCGGCGTTCAGGCGCCTGCCGGTTACGGCTCCCCGCGCTTCTTTCCCACAAAGGATTCCCGGTATTTCCGGGGCGCCATCCCCACATGCCGGGAAAACTGGAGGTTGAAATAATTCTGCGTCTCAAAGCCCACCCGCTCCGCGATCTGGGCCATGGGCAGGTCCGTGGAAATCAGGAGGTTCTGAGCTTCGCCGATGCGGCGGCGGAGCAGGTACTGCGTGGGGGAATAGCCGCTGGCCTCCTTGAAGACGTGGGAGAGGTAATAGGGGCTGACGTGGAGCGCCCGCCCCATGTCCTGGAGGGTCAGCGGCTCGCTGAAATGCCCGTCGATATACGCCTGGACCTGCCGTCCCAGGGCCTTGGGCTCCGTCTCGGCCCGGTCCCGCCGGGGCGCGTCTCCGGTAAACTGGAAGATGCGGCTCAGAAGCGCCAGCATCAGGTGATGGCACAACGTCTCGCAGCCCGCCCGGTCCTCCAGCAGGCTGCGGTACATCATGTCATAGAGCAGCCGGAGGTCCTCCAGCTCCTCTCCCACACGGAAAAGAGCCGGAGCGCCGTCGTCAACCAGGGCGTTTTCCCGCAGACCCGGCAGGCGCAGCCCGGCGATGCCCGCGCAGTAGGCGGAAATGGCGTTATCCGGGCTGGAAAGCTCGTCATGGACTACGCCGCTGTTGTAGAGGAGCAGGTCTCCGGCCTTCACATCGTAAAAGGACTCTCCCACCAGGAAGCGCCCCTCGCCCCCGCAGATCAGCAGAATTTCCGCCAGGTCCCGGTGGGCGTGAAGAATACTGTGATAAGCCCGGTCCGAGGGAAGGGTGCGGCTGACATACGCCAGCCGGGGCGCGGACTCCGGGGGGAAGAGGGGCCGCGCCTCCCGTTTCACAAAGCACAAAATCCGTTCGTCCGACATTGGGACCTCCTTTCCAGGGCCTGTTCCCATCAGCCCAAACGCACGTCCTTTCGGCAGATTTTGCCGCCTGCGGCGTAAAAAGTGTTTGCCGAGCCTCCGGCAAAAATCTGCTTGAGGATCTGCACGTTTGGTTTATGAGCACAGGACCTAAAAGCGCAAGATGTTGTAAAACCGGCGGCGGGGCCTGCGCCGGACCGGGCGGTTCCCGGGGAAAACCCGGCAAGATATTGAATGTCTTTCCCCCGGGAGCGTGGTATCATGATTCCAACGTCAAGAAAGAAGGAGGTGCCCCACATGCTGTACACGCTGTTTTCCATCGTGGTACTGGGCGGTGCCGTTTGCCTGACCCGCTGATTCCAAAGACCGCCCAGGCGGCTCCCGGTTCTCCGGGGGCCGCTTTTCCGCGCCCTTAGGGCCTGTTCCCATCAGCCCAAACGCACGTCTTTCCGGCAAATTTTGTGGTCTGCGGCGTTAAAAATGTTTGCCGGGCGGCCGCCCGCCCGCAAATGGTTTCCTTGCATCCGGCAAACATTTCCTCGGAAATTCCCACAGTTGGTTTATGGGAAGACACCCTCTAGTAGCCCCGCGTCCGGTCCACCAGACCGTTCAGCGGCCGCCCCCCGGCGTAGTTCTCCAGATCCTCGCAGAACATCTCCACATTGCGCTCACAGGTATAGCCCAGGGTCATGTTTCCGGAGACGTGGGGGGTAAGAATCAGGTTCCTTGCGCTCCACAAGGGGTGGTCCTTCGGCAGGGGCTCCGGGTCCATGACGTCCAGCGCCGCCCCGCCGAGGCGCCCGGCGTTCAGTGCCTCGGCCAGGGCCTCCTGCTCGACGGCGGTTCCCCGGCCCACGTTGACGACATAGCTCCCGGCGGGCAGCAGGGCGATGCGCGCCCGGTTCAGGATATGGACCGTCTCCGCCGTGCCGGGAAGGGCCATTATGAGATTCTGCGTCCGGGGAAGGACCTCGTCCAGGGCGGAGATGGGAAGGACCTCGTCGAAGACGGCTTCCCGGGCGGCGCCGCTCCGGCTGAGGCCGGTTACCCGGGCGGCGCCCATGCCCCGCAGGCGCTCCGCCACGTTGACGCCGATGTTGCCCAGCCCCAGGATGGTGAAGGCGTTGTCCCGGATGGAACGGATGGGCAGCTGGTTGTTCCAGCCCCGGTTCCGGACGATCTCCTCATACTCCGGCATCCGCCGCAGGAGCATCAGCAGCACCATGATCACATGCTCGGCAATGGTGACGCCATAGCAGCTGGTATTGGTCAGCAGGCAGTCCGGGTTGGCAAACAGGGACGGGTCCTTGCAATAGGGGTCCACCCCGGCGTAGGAGCAGCAGTACCACCGAAGGGCCGCAGGGGCGGCCCGGAGGAGCTCCGGGTCGTGGGCATAGAGAATCTCGCAGTCCTGAAGGCAGGCCCTGGCCTCCTCAAACTGACCCGGGCCATAGAAATGGGGCGTGAAGCCCAGCTTCTCCGCCGTCTCGCGGATGCGGGCCCTGTGGGCCTCCGTCAGGAACTCCTGGTATACGCAGATGTTTCTCATGGCAGATCGTCTCCTTGTTGTTGATGGGCCAGCAGGGCCTCGGCGCAGCGCATGCCGTCGGCGGCGGCGGAGAGAATGCCCCCGGCGTAGCCCGCCCCCTCGCCGCAGGGGTACAGTCCCCGGATTCCGGACCGGCCGTCCGGCCCCCGGGGGATGCGGACGGGGGAGGAGCTGCGGCTCTCCACGGCGGTGAGCACCGCGTCGGGGCTGTCATAGCCCCGGAGCTTCCGCCCCAGGATGGGCAGCGCCTCTTCCAGCGCCGCCGAGACAAAGGGGGGGAGGCACTCATGCAGATCCGTCCAGGTCACGCCGGGGCGGTAGCTGGGCAGCACCCTCCCCGGCCCCAGGGAGGGCCGGCGGGCCAGGAAATCCTCTCCCCGCTGGGCGGGGGCCCGGTAGCCGCCCCCGCCCAGGGCGTAGGCCGCGGCCTCCAGCTTCCGCTGGAACGCAACCCCCGCCAGGGGGCCGGCCCCGCCGAAGTCCTCCGGCGTGACGCCGACCAGCAGGGCTCCGTTGATGTTTTCCCGGTCCCGGGCGAACTCGCTCATGCCGTTGGTGGCCACGCCGTCCCGCTCCGACGCGGCGGCCACCACCTCTCCGCCGGGGCAGACGCAGAAGGAAAAGACCCCCCGCCCGGCCGGCAGATGGCAGGACAGCTTGTAGGTGGAGGCGGGGAGGCCCGGATGCCCGGCGTACTGCCGGTACTGGGCGGCGTCGCAGTCGGATTGGCGGTGCTCAATCCGAACCCCCACGGCGAAGGGCTTGGCTTCCATGGGCACGCCCCGGGCGAGGAGCATTTCAAAGGTGTCCCTGGCGGAGTGCCCGGGGCAGAGGATTACCCCGCCGCAGGGAATCCGGACCGCGCCCCCCGGGCCCGCAGTCTCCACGGCGGTCAGCGCCCCGCCTTCGATTCGAAGGTCCGTCAGCCGGGTTCCGAAGCGGATATCCGCTCCCAGGGCGGCCAGCTTCCGGCGGAGGTTTTGGAGGACGGTAAAGAGATAATCCGTCCCCACATGGGGCTTGGCGTCGATGAGGATGTCCTCCGGCGCGCCGCAGGCGGTCAGCTGTTCCAGGATGAACCGATGCCGGGGGTCCCGGGTGCCGGTGTTCAGCTTCCCGTCGGAAAAGGCCCCGGCGCCTCCCTCGCCAAACTGGACGTTGGACTCCGGGTTCAGATCACCGGAGGCCCAGAAGCGCCTTACGTCCGCCCGGCGCTCCTCCACAGGGCGGCCCCGCTCCAGCAGAATGGGCCGCTGGCCCGCTCCGGCCAGAACCAGGGCGGCAAAGAGGCCCGCCGGGCCCGCCCCCACCACAACGGGAGGCAGGGCGGGCGGCGGAAGAGGGGAGGGAAGGCGGTAAACCGGCGCCGGTTCCAGCCGGCTGACCTTGCGGCTCCGGCAGCGCCGGAGGACGGCGGCTTCGTTCTCCGCGGATACCGCCAGGGTGTAGGCCAGGCTGACGCCCTCCCTGGCGTCCACACTGCGGCGGAGGACCCGCACGGAGCGGACGTCCGCCGCCCGAATCCGCAGCAGCCGGGCGGCCTCGGCGGTCAGCTCCGCCGCCCCGCCGCCCGGGGGGAGACGAACGCCCTCAAGCTTTAACATAGGCGGCCTCCTTTCAAAACGGAAGATGGCCACAGTATACCATACTTTCCCCCGGAAAGAAACGCGGCGTTCAGATTTTTGGGCAAAAAGAATTTTCGGAAAAATTTGAAAACCCTCTTGACAAAGCACGTTTTTTCAGTATAATGAAATCTGTTCTACGGCAGTACAGCGGGTTTGTGTAAAGGTAGCACAGCAGACTCTGACTCTGTATGTGAGGGTTCGAATCCTTCACCCGCTGCCAAGAGAACGCCCCGGAATCGTTAAGGTTCCGGGGTTTTTCTTTGCCTTTTTCCAAAAAACAGCGTCAAAAAGTTGCGGGGTTGTCTCCCCCGCTGGCGCTATACCCCTTCGTTTACCCCTTACAGGTCCAAAGGGACTTTATGTAAGCCTCCATCCGTACGGCGCTGTCCTCCTTCATCTTCTCCGAAACGTGCCCGTAAACGTCCAGAGTAAAGGCGGCGGTGGCGTGGCCGAGATTGTCTTGGACCGTTTTTAGATCGTCCCCGTTCTGGAGGGACAAGACCGCAAATGTGTGCCCTTATGGCATAATAAGGACAAATCGGAAAACCCTTGCGTTGCAAGGAGTTGACTGGTTTGTCCTTATTCTTTTTCCACTAAAAACGGCCTCTGACCAGGGTCTACGGGAGGGGGTGAAAAACCAGGGCTGCACTTAAAGGACAAATTTTTTAGACCGTCAAGGAGGTTAAAAATGGGAGCTTGGGGTATCACCATGAGAGAAAGCGACGGCGGGTTGGACCTGCTGAGGACAATCGTAGAGGAACATCTGAAAAAGGTGGAGTTCTCCACCTTCAGTGTGGCAGAGGCCATTGAGATAGTAAAAGCGGATGGTCTGGAGGAAATCAGAAAGGCAAATCGGGGTACTTCAGCGGCTGACCTGATCTTCTACATCAGCGAAAATTTCCCCCGGCTTTTTACCGAGGGGGCACTCTTGATCGCGGAGTGTCTGGCCGACTACTACCGTACTGGAGAACTGACCGTTATCGAGTACGTTGGTAAGAACTATAATCCGGTTGAGCATCACATCAAAGAATTTACCGTTACGGATGCTGATCTGCGGCTTCTTCTGGAAGAACTTCGGAAGGTACAGGTCCCGAAGCATGAGATGTATCAATCCTGGTTTGAGGATAGCGACCGCGAAAAGTGGCTGGCGCATATCCAATCCGTCCAGCGGAGCCTAGAGGAACATTATGAGAGGGCGGGGCTATGACACAGGATAAAATCTCCGTCCGCAGATGGAAGGAAATGTTTCAGGCAAGGGCTTTTCACCAGGATAGCCTTTACATTCCAACGCAAGCAGGGTGGGACGATTTTTACGATCCCTTGAACAATAAGGGACTACAAAATCTCTGCAAACTTGTAATGAGTGTTACCCACTCGTTCATATTGGATAATTACCGCATTTACTTTTTGCATCATACCCCTGGCGTCGGCCCAATGTTTGGTTGCGCTTATTTTGACCTGCTTTCGGAGGATTGGAGTAAAAAAGCATTTTTTGTTGCGCTGGACAGTCCTCACGAGCGAAAGAAATGGGCGCTGATGACGAGAAGATATGGAGACGGCGCGCCGGAATTTGAAAGCGGCAATATTCGGGCCATGTCCCGGTATATCAACAACATGGCCTATGAATTGGAGAAGGACATCCAACCCGCGTTCATTGCGGAAAAACAGGCAGTTGAACTATATGCCATATTCCATGGGGAACCCGTTATGGGTACTTATGTCTATCGGGAAGGTGAACATCGTTTCAGCTATACATCTTTTCAAGATCAACGCAAGCGATCTGTTATGGCAGTAGCCAACCTGAAAATGGCCCCTCCCGGTTTTGTGCCGGAACAAGCAGAGCAGATCAAAGGAATATACGTTTACTGTCCTGACAATATTGAAAATGAACAAGCACCTTAAAAAGTGATAAGCCCACCCGCAACTGACTAACCATCAGTTGCGGGTGGGCTTTTTTGCGTTTACGGACAAATCAACAAGCGGCAAGAGCATGAGCGTCCCGGTGACTACCAACAGTCACCGGGGCGCTTTTTTTGTTTTTCCGCACATTTCAAAGGAGGCAATCACCATGCCGTCAAACTTGAACCTGGACTACTACTACGGCAATGAAGCGGACCAGTACAGCTTTTACCGTATCCCCAAGACCCTGCTGACCGACCCCCGCTACAAAAGCGTTTCCATTGAGGCCAAGGTCCTCTACGGCCTTCTGCTGGACCGTATGAGCCTGTCGGTCAAAAATAACTGGATGGACATTGAGAAGCGCATCTACATCTACTTCACGCTGGAAAATGTCATGTGCATGATGGACTGCGGCCACAACAAGGCCGTCA
>CAQVQZ010000105.1 GCA_948902155.1 uncultured Oscillibacter sp. | reverse complement strand
GCCCCAGCCCTTCAATAAATTCCTCCGCGCCCTCACCGAACGCGGCCAGGGCCGTCCGCCCCGCGGCGGTCTGGGACAGCCGGTTCATGACCTGGACCGCGCCGTTCTCCCCGAAGCGCTCCACCAGCCGCGCGGCAATCCGGTCCGCCGCGCCCGCGCCGAACAGCTTCCGGAAGGGCCCCGCAATGTTGGAAATCTGCTCCGTTGCCACAGACAGCGCCCCGGAGCCCAGGGCGTAGGCGGTCCGCGTGGCCAGGTCCGCGCCGCTGTCCTTACCGGCCAGCGCCCCGCCGCCTGCGGAGCGGAAGAACATAGGCACCAACGCAGAGCCGCCGCCCGTAAGAATGGAGGGCGCGAAGTCAAGCCCCATCTGCGCCCCGGCGACGCCCACATCCACGGCGAAGCGCCCCAGGCCGTTCAGCCCAGCCTTGGCGCGGTCGATATCCCGCTGTCCGCTTTCCGTCAGCCGCGCCGCCGCACCATAGGCGGAATCCGCCGCTTTCCGGATAGGCGCGTGCACATTCTCCTGCCGCGCCTGCTCCGTGTCAATGAATCGCTGGGCGCTCTGGATGTAGCCCGTAATCTTCGCCCTGTCCTCCGCGGTCAGAGGAACCCCGTTGGCCCACATGTTGTCATCTAACATGGTCTGATAGCGGCGAATATTCTCCGCTTCCTGCCGCGCCCTCTGTCCGGAGGGAGAGGACTGGGCCGCGTTCCGGTCCAATGCCTCCAGCAGTTCAGCAGACAGCCCGCCGAAGCCAGCCAGGGAGCCGCCGTAGGTCTTGCCTGCCCCGGAGAGGGTATCCACAAGGCGGCTTTCAAATCCCGGCGTCTGCCTGGATGTTCTGCCAGTTCCAGGGATGTAGTAGGCCCTGGCCAGCTCTTTCAGGGCGGCGTAATCGTCCTGGACGGCGCTCTTGGGCCGCTGCTGGGTACGGGTCTGCCTCACCGTCCCTTGCTGCTTCTCCGGCACAGCCTTGGACGCGTTCTTCCTGACAACACTGGGCTGTTTCTTGACGACCTGCTTCACTGGCGCAGGCGTGGGAACAGGGATGTCCGCCAGGGCGGCGTAATCGGGATTGACGGCGGGCTGTGCCGGTTTCGCGGCGGTTTTACCTGCTGTTTTAACTGCCGTCTTGACCGCGGGCTTCTTCTTAGCCGGACTGGTCTTCTTCACCTCTGGCTTTACAGGGGAGGCGGCGTTTACCGTCTCCGTCACGCCGCCATCCCTCTGCGTGGTATAGGACAGGGACGCAACTCCCGTGCCCAGACGCCCATCCACGTTCTTCACTGTGATTTTCATAGGAATCCCCCTTAGAACTCCACATCAATTCCGTATATACCCATTTTTCTTTGCAGCGCCGTTTTCTCCGCACTGGTCAGGTTTGCCGTCTCAACGTCCCTGGCAAAATCGCCGACACGGGCATAACGCTTCCCGTTCCACGTCAGGATTCCTTCGTTTGCGTTGTAGTCAAAGCTGGTCCTCCCGGAGTCGCCGGACCCTGTGTCGCCGCCCTGCTGCCCGTAATACTGCTCATAGGCCCCGGGCCCCATGTAGTAATCATAGGTCCCTGTCACAGCAGGAGTAATTTCCCCGCGCCCAATCATGCTCAGAGCCTGAGCCAGCGACAGTTTAGGCTTTCCTGCACCGGAGGTCCCGCCTGAGCCTCCACTTTTGGAAGAGCTCTTCGGCGCATTCTTGATATTGAGCGCCCTCCAGTAAGCGTCCACCAGCGCCTGGGCGGAATCGGAGGACAGCCCCACGCTGTCCAACAGCCCCTGGTCCGGCATAGCCCCGCCCTTCAACAGCATCTGCACCCAGTCGGACGCCTGGTCCGCCTGGGCCTGGCTCTGGCTGTACAACAGCTTCTGCATCTCATAGGCCCTGTCGGCCTCTGCCGCGCCGAGGCTGTCCGCGTACTGCCGTTCCCAATTGGCCTGGGCAAGGGCGTCCTGCTGCTTCTGGTAGTCGAACTGCGCAAGCCAATTCTGCTGAGCCAGCTCCGCGGCCCGCGCGTCGGCCTGCTCGCCAATCTGCCGGACATACTCGCCATAGAGGGCATCGGCCAGCTGTGCCCCGCTCTGGGCCGCGGCCTGGTCCATATCGCCCCGGTAGGCACTGGTCAGCTTCTGGAGCAGCAAGGCATTCTCCGCCAGCGACTGCGCTTCCGCGCCTCCGATTTCCGCCAGCCCGCCCTGGAGGGCCGCACTCTGGGCAAGGGCCAGCTGCCCCGCGGTGCCGGTGTTCAGCCCCTGCCCCAGCCCGAACTCCGCCAGCTGCATCCGCTGGATATCGTTCTGCGCTGCGGCCTGGTTCCGCTGCTCCTGGTAGATACGGCTGATCAGGTCGTCCTGAGCCTGGATGTCCGCCCGGTTCTGCTCGTAGGTAGACCGCAGGCCCGCCAGCTGAGCCTCCAGGTTCTGGGCGTACATCTGCCTCAGAACGTCGCTGAGGTCGCTGGCGCCGCCGGAGACCCCGCCGGAGGGCGTACCGCCATAGCCGCTGTAGCCGCCCACCCCGCCGCTGACAGTGCCGGGAAGCCCTGAGTAGTCCAGGGTATTCTTCACCGCCTGGGGCACGGAGAGTGGAGAATCGAAGGTCTGACCCCCGTTAATCTGGGCCAGAATATCCCGCAGAACGTCCTTGTCCTGGTTCACGTTCAGCTCCGCGCCGGGAATGGTGCTGGGGTCCCAGTCATACCACCCCGTGGTTCCGACAGGCGCACCGGAGGCCCAGGAGCCATCCGGCGCAATGAGCCGCCCATTGCCGGTGTAGGCCACATTGTTGTTGTGCATCAGGCGCTGGAGCTCCGCGAAGTCCGTGTCCGACCCACCGCTGTAATACTGCCGCATCAGGTCAATTTCGCCGGGAGAATACTGGCGGCTGTATGCCCCGGCACTGTTGGGCTTCGCGGCCACAGGCGTGCCGGAGGCGTCGTAATAGATGATGTACTGGTTATCCGCGGAGACGAAGTGCTTATTGGCGAGGGCAGGAATGGTCCCCGTGCCGAACTGGGTGGGATGCTCCGCCAGGAGCTGGGCGTTCCGCTGTACCTCAGACTGGTAGGAGTGCGCGGCGTTGGCAGACTGGTTATAGAGCTGCCGGATCAGCGCATAAGCCTGATCCTGAGAGGTTCCACCCCCAGCGGCCCCAGTGTCGTACATCTTGAAGCCCCGGCGGGTCAGCGCGTCATAAGCGGCATCCAGGTCCCCGGCCTGCGCCAGGGCCTGAGCCTCCGCCAGGTAGTCATGCCCATCCTCCCAGCCCCGCCCGGTGGTGGCCCCGGAGGCCATCTGCTGCACGGTGTTCTGCACGGTAGGCGACAGGGCCTTGTAGCTGGAGGCATACTGCTGCTGGAGCGCGGCCAGAATCTGGGCGTTGGAGGTGCCGCGGTCGTTGCCGCCCTGAGCGTCAATCTTGGCCTGACGCGCCGCCAGGGCCTTGGCGACCTTGTTCCAATCCCCGACAGCGGCGGCGTCTCTGGCCTCCTGGTGGTAGTCCCGGCCGGCCGCAGGGGTCCCGGAAGGGCTGCCGGAGGTCCCTCCCGAGACGGGCTTTGCGGCGCTGACGCCGGGAGAGGAAGTCACCGTCTTGGAGGACCCGCCGTAATTCTTGGCGTACTCCTGAGACGTGGAGGGCGTCGAGGTCCAGCCGCCGTAGCCGTCGGAATACAGCTTCTGCCCGGAGGACCCGGACGAAGATGTTTTCGGCGCACTGCTGGCGGGCTTGGAGCCGGAGCCAGACGGTTTAGAGGAAGAGCCGGACGTATAGGTTTTGGTCACATGCCCGCTGATGGGGTCTTTTTTCTCAATCCATGCCATAGAAAACCTCCTTAATAAATTGATAATTGATAATGGATAATTGATAATGAGGGAGGTTGTGGGGGGCGGGTCCTTCGTCCTCGGCTCTGGCGGTTGAATGGGACCGGCCCCCCGCAACCACCCCATTGTCAATTATCAATTATCCATTATCCATTATCCATTATTTCACGTTCCCCGCGTACCGAATCTGCACGTCGCTCTCCAGCAGCGTGACGGTGGCGGAGGCGGATTTGCTCTTGAAAATGAGCTTATAAAAGGTGGCCTTTTTCACCTTCATCTTCACCCGCTTCACCTGGGGCTTCCGGTTGGTGCCAAACGAAAAATGCCCGAAATCCACGTGTGAGAAGCCCGCCAGGCCCGCGGAAACCAGCTTGTCCGGGTAGTCGCTGCGCCGGTTCGTCTCCACCGTGACCGTCACGCGGGCCCCGCTCTCCGGCTGGATGGCGGTGAAAATCATGGGGGAATATTTGAGCTGCCAGTCCCGGCTGAAATCCATGGACCCGGTAGCGGCACGTGCGGTGATTTCCTCCCCGTCGTCGTTGCGGTAGGCCCTGGAAATGTGCCGGACCTCCCCCGCCTTCGTGAAGCCGTAGACCTCCCCGTCCGCCTCCAGCATGGCCAGGAACGGGCAGTTGTCATAGGTGTACCAGGCGTCGGCGGCATAGTTGAGGATGAGGGCTTTCCCTCCGCAGAGAAACCAGAACTCACTCTCCCACAGGCGGTTGAAAGTGACGGCCTTGCTGAAATCGAAGCCCGCCAGAGAGGACCGCACCCGGTCCGAAATCCGCTGGGCGTTCCGTGGGTCGGCGGTGACGCCGCCGCTGGACGACGCTTTCCACTGGTAGATATTCTGGTCCGCCAGCGTCAGCGGGTTATTCTCCAGAAGCCGCGCCTGCCCAAGAGGGACGTTGCCAATCTGGCGGTTGACGGGCAGGACCATGAACGCAGCAATCGTGAGGGATAAGGCGGTTGTAGCGGTTGTGTAGTCGATGGACCACGCAGAATCCGGCTTGAAAACCAGCAGGCGGGCGTAGTGGCGGATCATGGCGGTAATGGGCGTGTTGGCGTCGCCTACCGCAGCCTCTGACAGGTCGGGAAAATACTCTGCGCTGGGGGTTCCGCTGTCCATGTTCATTCCGCTGTAAATGGTCTTGTTGCTGCCGTCGCCATAGAGGAACACGCGGGTATCCGCCGCGCCGTTGTAGAACTCCGCGAAGCGCATCCGGGTCACGTCAGCACGGGACCCGCTGCCCTTGCGGTAGGTGATGGTCACAGAGCTGACGCCTTTGGGCGGAGCGGAGGAAAAGGTGACAGTGCCCTTCGCCTTGTCCAGGGTGTAGGAGATGGACGTACCGGACACATTGACCACCTCGTCCACGTTCTCTTCCCCCAGCACGAATGCGGTCGACGTACCGTCTGGGGAAAACTTCACCTTTCTCTTTCCCGTCAGACGGTTAACCTTCTCCAACAGTTCCCCTGTCCCATCAGGTCTGGAGGCCGTGCGGACGGTAGGCACATACCCCTCCACCGTCTGGAACTTGGCAGAGGCCCCGCCGGTCCAGGCAAGGTACTCGTGCCCGTTGAGCAGATACACCTTGTTCCCGAAGCCAAAGAAGGAGGTAGGTGCCTGGACACAGCGCCCCTTGTCCTTGGGGGCCGCGGAACCGTCCAGGGCCACGTCCCAGATAACGCCGCCGAACACGGCCAGGGTATGGACCGCGCCGTTGACGCTCCCCCTCCAGGCCCCGGAGAACACCGGCGCGGAGACGCCCGGCGGCTTCGCCTCCAGCGCGTCCCACGCCTCCCGGAGACGCACAAGGGTCTTCTGTCCCGGACGGAGCTGCAAATGCCGGTCCTGGGTGATCCGGAAATTCAAGCACTCGGACAGCTCCCCGTTTTTGATGTGGGTATCCCCGTCCGGGTTCTCGTTCAGCCCCAGGAACTCCCGGATTTTCAGGATACTGTTCTGGCTGCTGGATGTAAGCGTCGCCATGGCCCCCGCCCCCTTTTACGCCTTGCCCAGGAGCCGCGCGAAGCGATACAGCATCGTGCAAAGCTGCTGGCGGGTGACAGGCTGGGAAAGGTTCAGGTTCCCCGCCTTGTCCCCCGTGAGGATGCCGTTTTTCACAGCCCACTCTACCCCCACCTCATGGGCAGGACTGGGCGTGCTGTCCAGGCGCTTCTCCGTCTCAAAGTCAGGCCGCACAGCGCCTACAATGAGGCTGAAACGCCGCTCTTTCCGGCAGACCTTCCCGCCGTTGGACTGACTGCCCGCCTCGCTGGTGTTGCCCTCGATAGACACGACACCGGAGGCCGTCACCCGCTCCACGATGCCTGTATGCTCTGTAGTAGTCCGTTTGCCCGAAAAATCGTAGATAACCACGTCGCCCGGCTGGAAGCCCCGCGTCACCCAGAGCCCCGCCTTTTGCGCGGCCCGCATCAAGGTCCCGCAGGA
Organism: uncultured Oscillibacter sp.; assembly: GCA_948902155.1. Next base: position 1,409 of record CAQVQZ010000105.1, on the reverse strand, counting down.
GGCCGTGCGGGCAGGCAGGGACACCCCGGCGTAATGGAAGCACCACTGCACGAACATCATGCACCAGGGCTGGCTGTCCAGCCCGTACCAGCGGCCATACTTCGTCCGATTGGAGTTCGCCGGAGCCTCCGTGTTCCCTAGCTCGGCACGGGCAATATCCAGAACCCGCTCAGCCGTTGCCATTGCCGTCCACCTCCGGCAGACCCGCCACAGAAGTAAGCAGCGACAGCGCCCCCGCCAGCACCGCGGCAGATGCCGCCATAGCCCAATTCACGTCCCCCAGCACCGCCGCGGTGCCAATCGTCGCCACAGCAGTCTGGGCCATGGTCTTCACCGCCCGCACCCCAGCGGCCCGCCACCAGTTCTTCCAGTAACTTTTCATAGTATTCTCCCTTCACGAGGGCCGGTGAAAGCCCTCCAAATCGTCAATCCGGTGATTCGCCACCCGGATTTTCTCTTCCTGCAGCTCCGTCCGTTCCTCCAGCTTGTACACCCGGTCAATGACCTTGTTGTGGACCTCCACCTTCTTTTCCAGCTGTTCCAGCCGGTACTGCGTCAGCTTACTGCTGACCAGGATACCCAGCACGGACCCGATTCCGGACCCCGCCAGCCCAATCAGCGCCACAAGCACGGCGTCGCTCATAAAGCATCCCTCCCGTTACAGGGAAAGGGGCTTGCGCCCCTCCCCTCAGTCCTTGGCCTCCAGCTTCCGCCCGCGGACGGCGTAGACCTTCCCGCCGAAGTAGAAGTCGGCGGGCATGGTGCCCACGTCGCAGTTCACCAGCTCCCCGTTCCGGACCTCCACCTTGTCCATAGACCCGGTGCCGGTATCCAGCAGCCCGAAGCGGTCCTCCTCACCGGGCCGAATCACGTTCTTCCCAGGGTCCAGGGAGATACCGTAGGGGGCCAGCTCCGCGTTGGCCTCCGCCAGGGTCTTCTCCCCCGCCGTGTAGGCGCGGATGATTCGCTCCATCTCGTTTCTGTTGCTCATAGTAAGTACCTGCCTTTCGTAAAAATGAATATTTATGCAAACCGGGAAACCCGATTTGACGCGCAAACGTGCAAAAAGGCCGCTCTGTCTCTTGACAAAGCGGCGCGGTTGGGTATAATGAATATAGAAGGGCGCTGTCACAAGACGGTTGGCCCATCTGTCAACTAACTATCGTTAGCCGCTTCGGGTACCAGCCGGGCGGCTAACAAACTTCTGTGGTCAAAATCCACGCCCACACGGCGCAGAGCGCCAGGAAGCGCAACACGGCAAAAAGCCGTCTCTTCCACATCCGCATCACCTCCCCCCGTAGAAAAATGCGCGTAGGGGTCCAAACGGTGAGCCAACCGCCTATTTGTATGTAACAGCGTCCTTCTGGCCCCATGATACCAAAAACGCCGCAGATTGTCAATTCCCGCCG
>CAQVQZ010000104.1 GCA_948902155.1 uncultured Oscillibacter sp. | reverse complement strand
CCCGGCTTTCCCACCGACGCCCAGGCCATTTTGATGGCGGCGCTGCTGAAGAGCCGGGGCGCCACCGTGTTCGAGGAAAATATGTTTGCCAGCCGGTACCGCCATGTGGATGAGCTGACCCGCATGGGGGCCGACATCCGGGTTTCCGGACGGGCGGCGGTGGTGTCCGGCGTGAAGAGCCTCCGGGGCGCGCCGGTGCGCTGCACGGATCTGCGGGGCGGGGCGGCCCTGTGCGTGGCGGCCCTGGCCGCGGAGGGGGAGACACGGATTTCCGAAATCGGTCACATTGACCGGGGATATGAGGATATTGCAAGGGACCTCCGGGCCCTGGGGGCCGAGATCGGCCGGAACCCGGAGTGAACGACAGACGGAGCGGCGGCTTCCCGTCCTTGCGGAAGCCGCCTGAAGATAGAAGTGGAGCGCAGCCATGGCAAGACGGAGACATTCGAAGCGGCGGGGAAGGGGGAGCTTTGGGTTCCTCTATAAGCTGCTGTCCGTTTTGCTGATCTGCGCCGCCATCATCGGGGCCATGACGCTGTTTTTCCGGGTGGAGGAGATTGTCGTCACCGGGCAGAGGCGTTATACGGCGGAGGAGATCCGGGAGGCCTCCGGGGTGGAGCCTGGGTCCAATATGTATCTTTTGAACAAGTATGACATTGTGCGGGCCATCACCGGCGCGCTCCCCTATATCGAGGATATCCGGGTGAACCGGAAGCTGCCGGACACCCTGCTCATTGAGGTCCACGAGAGCGGGCGGCCCTTTGCCCTGGTTCAGGACGGCAGCGCCTGGCTCATCAGCGCCGGGGGAAAGATTGTGGAGCAGCTGCCGGAGGGACAGGCGGCCGGATACGGCCGAATCTCCGGCTGTGAGCTTCTGGCGCCCTCGGTGGGGACGTCCCTCGCCCTGGCCACGGAGTACGCGGCCCAGCAGAGCAGCCTTCTGGCCCTGCTGGAGGCGCTGGACGAGGCGGGGCTGACGGAGAACGTGGACGGCATCCGCCTGGACGACCTGGCCTGTCTGAATATGGACTATATCGGCCGCTTTACGGTGCGGATGGCCTACGGCGCGGATTACGGGTGGGAGCTGAAGAAGCTGGCCAAGACGCTGGAAAGCGAAAAGATCCAGAGCAACATGACCGGCACCATCGATCTCCGGCTGGAGAGCGACCGGGTGTTCATCATTCCGAACGAACGCTGAGTGGAGGTTGGGTCAGGATTTTTTGAGAATTTGCGTCGAAAGTGAAACAGGCACTTGACCGGAGCGAAAAAGTGGCTTACAATAGATAAAAGGCTCCATCGGCGCAGGATATTGAAAAAACGCCTCCGGGCTCCCCGGCGGGGGAAGGCGGCCGGCCCATGGAATTTTCAGGAAGACTTCTTACCCGTCTCAGGGCGGAGGACGGTGAATGTTTGCGCCCGCCGCGGTTTTCGCGGCGGAGGCGTTCGCACAAATGATAGCAGGAGGCAGCACTATGGCATTTGGTTTGGAAAGCAGTCCCGATACCGTTGTCAACATCAAGGTGATCGGCGTCGGCGGCGCTGGAAATAACGTGGTGAACCGCATGGTCAGCTCGGGAACAAAGGGCGTGGACTTTGTGGCCGTGAACACGGACAAGCAGGCGCTGAACGTCTCCAGCGCCGCGTATAAGATCCAGATTGGCGAAAAGCTGACCCACGGACAGGGCGCGGGCTCGGACCCGGAGGTGGGCCGCAAGTCCGCCGAGGAGAGCCGCAACCAGATTGCCAAGGCCCTGGAGGAGACGGACATGGTCTTCATCACCGCCGGCATGGGCGGCGGCACCGGCACCGGCGCGGCCCCCATTGTGGCGGAGCTGGCCAAGGAGCTGGACATCCTCACCGTGGGCGTGGTGACGAAGCCCTTCGGCTTCGAGGGGCGCCGCCGGATGCAGCAGGCGGAGGGCGGCATCGAGGAGCTCCGGACCAAGGTGGATTCCCTGGTCATCATCCCCAACGAGCGCCTCAAGCATGCCACGGACCAGAAGATCACCTTTGCCAACGCCTTTGAAATCGCGGACGACGTGCTGCGCCAGGCGGTGCAGTCCATCTCGGACCTGATCCGGGACACGGGCTTTATCAATCTGGACTTTGCCGACGTGACCGCCATCATGAAGGACGCGGGCCTTGCCCACATGGGCGTGGGCCGGGCCGCCGGAAAGGGCAAGGCGGAGGAGGCCGCCAAGCTGGCCATCTCCAGCCCCCTGCTGGAGACCAGCATCAACGGCGCCCGGGGCATCCTGATCAACGTGGCCGGATCGCCCGACATCGGCCTGGAGGAGATCGAGCAGGCCGCCGGCCTGGTGCAGGCCTCCGTCCACCCGGACGCCAACACCATCTTCGGCGCCACCTTTGACGAGACGCTGGACGACGAGATCCGGGTCACCGTGATTGCCACCGGCTTTGACAAGGCTCCGGGCCAGCTGCCCAACAAGATGGCCGGAGAGGATGCCGGAACGGGGGAAGAGGCCAAGACGGAGGAGCCGGCGCCCCTGACCGAGGAGGATGTGCCCAAGCCGGAGGTCCCCGAGGACGACCCCTTTGAGGACATTTTCAAGATTTTCAACAAGCGGGACTGACGCCGTTTCCCCGGAGAGGCGGAGGCGGGCAAAAAATTTCCATAAGAAAAATGAGGAAGGCCCTGGAGATGTTTGTCTCCGGGGTCTTTTTCATGCCTTGCGCCGCCGGAACAGGGAAGTGCCGCCATGGCGGCGCTGCCGCTTTTTGCTTGTGCTGAATTCCCGGTTTCGGCAAATGATATAGTCGGCGCAGGTGAAAAGAAGCAAACGGCGCCCTTTTTCAACCGGCGGACCGCGGGTTTGCCGGGGCGCGGAGCGCCTGTGCGCTTCCTTATAAGGCCGGGTGCGGAAAACCGCTTGGGCGGTTCGCGGCGCCGGGCCGAAGAGGAGGAGCCTTTTCAGCTGTGCCGGCTGTCGTCAGGCCGGAAGCGGCGTTTGACACGAAAAGAAGTCTGCCGAAAGCGCATTGGAGACGGGAAGGAAACCGGCGTGAAAGAGGGCCCGGAAGGGGCGCTTCTTTCCCCGGCCGCAGGTTTTTCAGAACGAGAAGAGCTTGTCCGGCCTGCCGAAAAGCTCCTTTTGGCAGGCCGGAAAGGGGTGATTTTTTTGTATGGACCTTCAAAATTCGCGAAGCGGGCGCTGGGCGCCGGGGCGGCGCTGGCGCTTGCGTTTTTGCTGTGCGCCGGGGGAAGCGTGACGGTAAGGGCGGCAGAGCCCCGAATGCTGGTCCCGGTGGGCCACACGGTGGGCATCAAGCTGTTTTCCCGGGGCGTTGTAGTGGTGAAGCTGACGGAAGGGGGAACGCCCGCCAAGGAGTGCGGCCTACGCACCGGGGACGTCATTATCAAATGCGGCGGCGACGCCGTGACCTCCACGGAGCAGTTTCAGTCCCTGCTGCAAAGGAGCGGCGGGACTGCCTCGGACCTCCAGATCAGCCGGGACGGGGACAATATGACCCTGTCGGTGGAACCCTCCCGGAACGATCAGGGCGTTTACTGCATCGGCGCCTGGGTTCGGGACAGCATGGCGGGAATCGGCACCATGACCTGGTATGATCCCGCCACCGGCGTCTTCGGAGCTCTGGGCCACGGCGTGACGGACACGGACACGGCGCTGCTGATGCCCTTCTCCAACGGTTCCATTCTGCCCTCCACCGTGAAGGCGGTAAAGCGGGGCGAGGCGGGAGCCGCCGGAGAGCTGCGGGGAGATTTTGACCTGACCCGGGACCTGGGGCCGCTGTACGCCAATACCAGCAGCGGCATTTTCGGCCGGCTGGAAGCGGCTCCCACAGAAGCGGAGGCGGTTCCGACAGGCACGGCGCTGCCGGGCCCCGCCGTCGTCCGGGCCAACGTCCGGGGGGACGAGGTCAGGGAGTACGCGATTGAAATCCTGCGGGTGGCCTCCGGCTCGGCGGACGGACGGGATTTGATTCTCTCCGTTACGGACCCGGCGCTGTTGGAAGCCACCGGAGGCATCGTGCAGGGAATGTCGGGTAGTCCGATTCTGCAAAATGGCCAAATTGTGGGAGCCGTGACCCATGTCCTCCTCAACGACCCGACCAAAGGGTATGGAATTTTGATTGAAACTATGCTGGAAGCGGCCGGGGACTGCGAAAGTTAACAGCGCAAACAAGTTTTAAGCAGCGAAAGCACCCACTTGGGAGGTTGTCCATAAGTGGGTGCTTTCTTTTTGGGCGAGCATACATGCGGCCGGATTCAGGCCGGTTTGAAAGCAGGCGCTGGAGGGTGTCTTCCGATTAAAGCTGGGCAAAGAGGGAACGGCAGAAAAATGGGAGCATGAAACGATATGGATGCGTTAAGAAGCCGAGCCAATCGGCGCCGGCACGCACTTGACGGGAAGTTGTTTGCCCGGACTGCGTCAAAAACCCTTGAAATCCGCCGGGATTCCTGCGCGTTCCTTCCTTGCCGGGGGGCCGCCCGCCCAAAAAATTTGTCTTAACCGGCGAAAAAATCTCTCACCATTGGGTATTCCGACAATTTTCAGACAGGACCTACGTCCCGCTCCGGGCGGCCGAAATTCTGAAATCCTCCCGCTCCGGCGGCCTGGCGATGGGTTACCAGGTCGGGCCCCGCATGATGACCTCCCGGGCCTCCTCCAAGGTCAGCCCTTCCGTATCATAATGCCCCTGGCAGCCCACCTTATATTCTCCGATAACGTTTCCCTCGGAGTCATACAGGGGGATTTTGTACTCATGGGGGCACGCCTCCTTCGACAGTCCCCGCAGGGCCTCGCCGCCCTTTTGCAGCTCAGATTCGCGGATGTACCCCGCCGGACGGCCCTCCGGCGGATAAGCGGCCAGATGCTCCAGGTCCGGCCAGTAGCCCACATACTCTGCCAACAGGACGTTTCCTGTTTTTAGGGTAGTCCCCGTTCACCAGAGCAGCCAGCTGCTTCTCCTTCGCGGGCAGGTCGCTGATAGTCTCCTCGTTTCCCACCTTATACTCGCAACGGAGTTCCCCGTTTTTGTCCCTGTACATCTTGTCGTTGCCCCGGTATGACTCCGGGTCGTCGTCCGGCAGGATCGTGCCGCCCCGGCTCTTGATGAGCTCCGGATCGCCCCGGCGGGCGTTTTCAGGCACCGTTTTCGGCGTGCGGAGGTCGATGACATTCTCATCGGCGGCAGGCTGGGTTTCGGGCGCCGGCTTGGCGGGCTGCTGCCCTAAAAGCACGGTCTTGGTGGCGGAGTCATAGCCGATCTCCGTGCCCAGCAGCTCGCTGATGGTGCGGATGGGCAGATAGTTGGTCTTCCCGCCCGCCGCGTCGGTGTAGAGAATGGAGCCGGGGACCTTCTGCCCGTTGGCGGCGGTGATATCCTGTCCCGCCGTGATTTTCGGCGCGCCGTCCAGGGAGACGTTGGCGAAGTTGTAGCTCACCTTGCCCGAGGCCGCCAGGGCGGTGGTCAGGCAGAGGGACAGGGCCAGGGCGGCAATAAAGCCTCCGGCAAAGGATGCGATGCGTTTTTTCATGGTGATGACCTTCCTTTCGTTTTTCCGGCGGGAGGGGGAACGCCCTCCCGCCCCGTTCTATCTGGTAAACGGAGGGGGAGGGCTTCGCATTACATGATTTTCAAAAATTTTGAAAATATTTTTTTACTCGTCCATACGCTCCAGCTCGCTCAGCTCCACCCGGATTCCGGCGATGTCCACCGCCGTCACCGTGGCGGGGTCGATGGGATAGGGGTAGTTCCGGCTTATGGCGTCGCTGCCCCCGCTGTATCCCGAACTTGTGAGGTCCACGTAGTTCCCGTCCTCCGTCCAGAGGCCCCGCACGCTCTCGCCAGACACGAGGAAGGTATCCTCCATCATTCTTCGGAGTTTGCTCTCCTGCTCCGGGGTCAGGGTCTCGCCGGGCTTGGGCAGCAGCGGCTCCGTCGGGTCGTCAAAGAATGCGGTCAGCTCTAGGGCGGAGAGCTTAAACCCCGTGAAGTGGAGGGGGACGTCCATGACCGTCACTCGGACGTCGGCCCCCTCGTAGCTGATAGGCAGGATGGGTTCCTCCAGGGTAAAGGTCAGGTCAAAGGGCCCCTCGAGAAAGACCGTGCCCGGCCCGGGGTTCTGGGCGTATCCGTTTTCGTCGAGAATGCTCTCGCCCTTTCCGTCCGCATAGGTGGCGAGATTTTCCAGGTGCAGGGTCAGCTCCGGCCGCTTCGTCTCCGTGAACCAGCGGGAAATCAGCATCGCGTTGATCTGGAAGGTGAGGACGTTCCCCTCCCGTTCGCCGGCGTGCGTAATCCCCAGCATAATCATCCCCATTTCCAGCCTGTCCTGGAGGTCCGCCACCTGCTGCTCCGGAGACGGGGCCTCGCCGGTAAAGGCGTAGTGTTCCTTCAGCATGCCTCTCGCATACTCCTCCGACTGGTCGTCCCGCAGCAGCAGGCGGCAGTCTCCCCCGTAGATGGGGGTGTACTGCCGGACCTCCTCCGGAATGTCGGGGCTCTCGATGGCAAAGGACAGCCACACGTCGCTCCCGTCCCACACGGCGGCGTGGAGGGTCACCGTGGCGTCTCCCACGGTTTGGCTCTGTTCAATGGCCGTGCCCGTGCGATTCAGCACCTCCTCGGACACCTCCGGGGCCTTCGGGTCCACCCCCAGCCGGGGGAACCACTGGGAGAACTGCCCCGTGACCACGGCGTAGGCGCAGGCGGAGAGGAGCAGCAGCGCCGCCACAATGGCAATCAGCCGCCAGTCCAGCCGCCTTCGGCCCCCGGACCGCCGCCGCGCCCAGCCCTGGGGGTCCGCCAGCACCCGCATCCGCTCCCGGAGATACCCGGGGGAGAAGTCCGGCTCCCGGGCCTCCACGCTTTGAAGGGCCCGTTCATACTGCGCCAGGTTCGCGTCCATCAGCGCCCGGCGCAAGAGGCCGTCAAACTGCGTCATAGGTATATCCCTCCTTTTCCAGGCGTTCTCTCAGCATGGCCCGGCCCCGCATCACCCGGACGCCCACGGTGGACTCCTTGAGGCCCAGCCGACGGGCGATCTCCTGGTTGGGCTCCTCTTCCACGAGTTTGAGCTCCAGAATCCGCCGGTAATTCTCCGGCAGGGAGCGGATGAGGGAGACGAGGTAGTCGTACTCCTCCTGGCGCTCGTCCTGGGCGGGCGGGTCCCAGTCCTCGGGGAAGGCGACGGTTTTCCGCTCCGAGCGAAGGACGTCCAGAGCGCAGTTTTTGGCCACTGTGACCACGTAGCCCTCCGTCTCCCGCCAGGGCAAGGCGGACACCCGATCCCAGTTCTGCACCAGCTTGAGCCAGGTTTGCTGGGCGGCGTCCTCCGCCTTGTCCGGGTTTCCCAGGATGCGGAGGGCCACCGCGTAGATTTTTTTCTCGTGAGCCTCAAAGAGCCGCGTGAACCGCCGCTGGTCCTGTTCAGTCTCCAGCATGGCGAGGCAGATTGCAAGCATAAACGCTCGCCTCCTTTGTGTTGAATTGGCGCCGATTCACTCAGTAAACGGCGGGGAGGGGGGATGTATTACACATCGGGAAAAAGTTTTTAGGCCCTGCTTGCAAATAGGCAAAATGCCCAACGGCGAGAGACTTTTTTGCCGAACAAGGCAGATTTTCGCAGGCGGGCCGCCTATCTGCAAGAAACGCCGGAGCCTGTTTTAAAACCTGCGAAATGCCGGATTCGGACGGATTTTTTGCCAGGCAAGGC
>CAQVQZ010000103.1:3229-7720 GCA_948902155.1 uncultured Oscillibacter sp. | reverse complement strand
CGGCGGAGGACGGCAGCATTGCCTTCGCCGTGGGAGAGGGCTGCACCACCCCGGACTGGGGGGACTTCACCGGGTGCCTCTTCCAGATTACCGGGGAGAACATCGCCCAGGTGAAGATGTCCATCGACCGGGGCGGCCTCTACCGCTACCAGCGCCGGGACAACCTGACGGAGGAGCAGATGCAGGAGTACCGCCAGGCCATGGCCGAGGACCGGCTGGTCCCCGCCGCCATCAGCCAGCGGGACGACGGGACCTGGTACATGCCGGAGATGACCTCTCTGGGGGAGAGCTTCCAAGAGGATTACGACCCCGAGGCCAGCTACGGCTTCTGGGTGCCCCCGGAGGACATGGCCGCCAACACGGGCCTTGGCATGACCATTGAGAACCAGATGGACGCGGATTACTTCGACGGCGGACTGCTGACCGTAACAGTCATCTCCTCCGACGGCACGGAGAAGACCCAGACCTACCGCCTCCACAGCGGGGAGCTGAAGATCGAGTTTGCCGAAGACAACTCCATCACCGTCCTGCCGGAACTGGTAGGCCCGGAGGAGCTGGCGAACAACTATTTTGTCTACGGCATCTACGCGGTTCCGGAAGCTTGAGGCACCAAAAGGCTGCGCTTTTTGGGTGAATGCTTCCGACTGAGGAAGCAAGCGCCTCTTTCATGAAACGGGAAACCGGGTCTGGATTTCCCGCAGAAAAACGCCCGCCGGGTTTTGAGGAAATCCGGCGGGATTTTTTTGGATTTTTTTCGGATTTCGTAAAACCCGGCGCGGTTTTCAGGGTACTTAATGATATAGCAACAATTGAAGGAGGCTCCTATGAAGCGTATTCATTTCCGTCATTTCGCGGCGGCGCTCTGCGCCTGCGTGCTGGTCCTCGCCGCCGTTCCCAGCGCCCGCGCCGCCGGGTTCCGGGACGTGCCCGGCGATCACTGGGCCTATCAGGCCATCCTCGACGCCGCCGAAAGCGGCCTCACCGCCGGATACTCCGACGGCCGTTTCGGCCCCGGTGACGAAGTCACCTATGCCCAATTTACCGCCTTCCTGGCCAGGGCCTTCTACGGCCGTCCCGTCCAGTCCCCCAGCAGCCCCTGGTACAAGACCTACCTGGACGCGGTCAGCGGGGACGGCGTGCTCTCCGGCACCGCTGCCGCCGGGCTCAAGGACGCCAGCCTCAAAAAGCCCATCAACCGCTACGACATGGCCCAGATGATGTACCATGTCATCGCCGCCAAGGGTACCCTCCCCGGCGAAAGCGACCGCAAAGCCGCCGGGGCTAAGCTCTCCGACTGGGAGCGCATCCCCAGCCAGTACCAGGAGGCCGTGTCCTCCTGCGCCGCCGCCGGGCTGCTCAACGGCATGTCTGACGGGACCTTCAGCGGCAGCAAGGCCATGAACCGCGCCCAAGCCTGCGCCGTCATCGCCCGGATGCGGCAGATGCTGGGCGGCGGGTCCGCCCAGGCCGAAAAGCCCGCTCAGACTGCCAAAACGCCCTCCATGCCGGAGGCCCGCGCCGCCCTGCTCCAGCACATCAACGCCAAGCGGGCCGGGAAGGGCCTCCAGCCCCTCACCGCCTCTTCCGCCTTGGACAACGCCGCCCAGGCTCTGGTGGGCGAGGTCTTCCAGGGTTACTACAAGACCCGGCCCGACGGCCGCTCCTGGGCTACCGCCATCACGGATTCCGGCTTCCCGGTGGATGAAAACAGCTCCGCCGTGCAGTTCCCCGTTTCCAACTGCGCCACGGCCCAGGAGGTTATCGCCGATATGGCGAAAAAGGCCGACGTCACCGCCGACATGCTGGACCCCGCTTACACCCATCTGGGCGTGGGCTACCTCCCGTCCGTGGGGGATAACCGGAACTGCTGGTCCCTCCTGCTGGTTCGGGGCGCTTCCGCCCAGCCCGCCCAGACGGCCGCCGCCACGCCTCAGGCCCTCAGCGCTGAGCTGGTCCGGCTCATCAACGCCCAGCGGGCGAAGTCCGGCCTCAAGGCTCTGGAGTCCCTGGACAACCTGACCCGGGCGGCGGAGCTGCGGGCCAAGGACCTCTCCGGCGGCTACATCGATACCCGCCCCGACGGCACGGACTGGTCCTCCGTACTGAACACCACCGGCGTGTCCGCCTCCTTCGTGGACGAAAGCTTTGTGGTGGGCTACCGCACGGCGGCGGACGCTCTGACCATCATGCTCAACACCCAGAGCGCCAAGGAGGCCCTCCACAACACCGATTACACCCACGTCGGCGTGGGCTACGTCCAAGACGCCAACGGATACGGCGGGTATCAGGACTTCTGGTCCATTATGTACATCACCAAGAGCGGCGCTCCCGCGCCCAGCGGCGGCGGGTCCGCAGATTTGGGGTCCCTGTCCTACACCCCGGTGCCCATGAAGGACCTGGCCAATAAGAAGAGCCTCCAGAAGAAGGCCACCGATGAACAGCTGGCCCAGGCTTACGCCGAGGCGGCGAAGATGGTAGAGCCCTTCGCCGGGCTGAGTCTGGAGCAGAAGCTACAGGCCGTGTGCGAGGCTGTCCGGGACCGCTTCGACAACGGCATGAGCTACTCCATGGAGACGGACCACTACAACGACCCCTATGGGTATTTTATCCAGGGTTCGGCCTCCTGCGCCGGGTGTACGCGGGCCACGGGGCTGTGCCTGAACATCCTGGGCATCCCCTATGAGCACGTCCACGAAAACCAGTACACCCATCAGTGGTGCCGGGTCAAGGTGGGGAGCGAATACTGGATCTGCGACCCCTATGGCCTCTACTGCGGGCCGGAGCCCGCGCCTTATGTACACGCGAATCCTCTCTTGAACTGAAAACCTGCTTTACAACCGCTGCATGCTGAGTTGTCTGTTTCACCTCCTATTTTTTGGGAAAAGGCCGTCCGGAGCCGTCGGGCGGCCTTTTTCCGCGCTTTTTGGGGCGTGTGCGTGGTGACAAACCGGCGGATTTATGATACACTGTGCTCACTTTACGAAACGGCAGGTGGTTCCCATGGCAGACAGCGCCGGTATCCTTACCTTCCACTGCTCCGACAACTTCGGCGCGATGCTTCAGGCTTACGGCCTCAAGGAGTTCTTGCGGAGCCAGGGCGTCCGGGCCGAGCTGGTGAATTACGCCCCCTTCTTCATGACCGGGCGGCACTGGTGGGTCCCTTACCGGCCCTCCCGGAATTTCAAGGAATTTCTGTGGCGGCTGACGATCATGCCCTACGACCTCCGGCGGAACCTCCGGAACCGGGAAGCCTTCGCCGCCCGGCGGAAGAGCATGGGCCGGTTCCGGCGGGAGCATCTGCTGGAGCCGGGACAGCGGGCCATCCGCTTTTTGCCGGGGCTGGGGCGGCTTCCTTACGCCGTTTACGTCGTGGGAAGCGACCAGATTTGGAACCCGGACATTACCGGGGGACTGCGGCGGGCCTACTTCGGCGATTTCCGGAACCCCCGGAAAAAGCGGGTCGTCGCCTACGCCGCCAGTCTGGGGCGCGCGGAGCTGGCTCCGGCCTACGACGGGAAATTTTCCCGGCTGATTCAGTGCGTGGACGCGGTTTCTCTGCGGGAGGGCGAGGCCGCGCCTTACGTGCAGCGGCTTTACGGCGGGCCGGTGGTTACGGCGCCGGACCCGGTGTTTCTGCTGGGGGCGGAGCAGTGGCGGAGGGTGGAACGGGCCCCCGGCGGAGGGGAGTACATTTTGACCTACGCCACGGAAAGAAATCCGGAAATGTCCGCCTATCTGGGGGATTTGGCCCGGAAAACCGGGCTTCCGGTGCTGGAACTGGACGCGGCGCGGGTGACGGACGGGACTTGGCTGGACGCCGCCGCCGGACCGGCGGAGTTCTTGGGCTACGTGCATCACGCCGCTTACGCCGTCACCAATTCCTTTCACGCCGCGGCGTTCAGTATTTTGTTTGAAAAGCGCTTCCGGGTGTTTCCCCACCGCACCGTCAATGCCCGGCTGGCCGGGGTGCTCCGGCTCCACGGCCTGGAGGACCGGCTGGGGCCGGGGGACATCGACGCGCCGGTGGACTGGGAGGCCGTCCGGGAGCGGACCGCCGGGGCGGTGCGGACGGCGCGGGAGTTTTTGCTGGAGAACATTCTGAGGGAATGAGGATGAAGGTGGAAAAAAAGGCTTGCTGCGGCTGTGCCGCCTGCGCGGATGGGTGCCCCACCGGGGCGGTCCGGATGGTGGAGGATCGGGAGGGGTTCCGGTATCCGGAGATCGATGCGGAGCTGTGCGTCCACTGCGGGCGGTGTGAGGTTGTTTGTCCGTTCCGGGGGGAACGGCAGGGGGACGGCGGGAGGCTGTTCTTCGGCGCGAGGGCCGGGGACGAGGGCCTCCGGCTGGGCAGTTCCTCCGGCGGGGTGTTTCCCGTGCTGGCGGAGTTCGTGCTGCAAAAGGGCGGGGCGGTGTTCGGTGCTGCCTTTGACGGGGCCATGGAGGTGGTCCACCGGGAGGCCCGGGACCGGGAAGAGCTGGAGGGGCTGAAAC
>CAQVQZ010000103.1:0-3219 GCA_948902155.1 uncultured Oscillibacter sp. | reverse complement strand
CGGAAACTGTGCAGAACTGGAGGGCCTGCGGCGGACCAAGTATGTGCAGAGCCGCTTGGACGGCGTTTACCGGCGGGTGGAGGAGCGCTTGAACGAAGGGCGCTGGGTCCTTTTCTGCGGTACGGCCTGCCAGGCGGAGGCGCTGCGGCGCTTTCTGGGGCGGGAGGAGCCGAGGCTGCTTTTGGCGGATTTGGTATGCTATGGCGCGCCTTCGCCGGGGATTTGGCGGAGTTATGTGGAGGTTTTGGACCGGCGGCATGGGAAGGTGACGGCGTTTTCCTTCCGGGATAAGCGGAACCGGGACCAGGGACATACGCGGGCCTTTACCGCTGGGGGAGTTGAATACGCGGACAGCCTTTACCGGGATCTGTTTTGCCGGCTGTACTTTGGAAACCTTATCATCCGGCCTTCCTGCCACGAGTGCCCGTTTGCCTCGCCGGACAGGGGGAGCGATTTCACGCTGGGGGATTTCTGGGGCGTGGAGAAGGTCCGGCCGGAGGCGGACGACGGCATGGGCGTTTCCCTGGTCATCCTCCACACAGAAAAGGCCCGGCGGGTCTGGGAGGAGGTCCGGGGCGGGCTGGACTGGTTTTCTGTTTCGGAAGAGGCCGCTCTTCAGCCTCGGCTGAGAGGGGCTACGCCGCCGTCCCGGTTCCGGGGGGCGGCTATGGGGCTTTACCGGGTTTTGCCGGGGGCGGCGTTTTTTGCAGTGGCGGAGCGGGGGCTTTCCGCCGCAGGATGGGTGATAAGGAGGCTGGGGAGATGAATGTTTTTCTGCGGGTGCTGGAGCGAATGAAAAATGCGGAATGGCAGGCGTTTTGTAAGCGGAGGCGCGCCCGGCTGAGGAATACCGGGTTTTCCATTCTGGCCGCCAACTGCATCGGCGGCATTATGTACCACGATTTAGGGCTGGAGTTTCTGACGCCTACGGTCAACCTCACCATTCCGTTGGAGGACCTTATCAAGCTGGCGGGAAATCTGCGGTGGTACATGGAGCAGTCTTTTGTGGAGATTCCGGAGCCGGGGCCCTGCCCGGCGGGGATGCTGGGGGATGTCCGGGTGAACTTCGTCCACTATGCGTCGTTCCGGGAGGGCGTGCAGAAGTGGGAGGAACGGAAAAGGAAGAGCAACTGGGATAAGATGATTTTGATTGCCACCGACCGGGGGATTTCTGACAGCGAGGTCCTGGAGAGGTTTGACCGGCTGGAGTATCCCTATAAGATTTTGTTTACCCATGTGCCCCATCCGGAGCTGGGGTGCGCCGTTTATATGCCGGGGTTTGAGGACCGGGAAGAAGTGGGCGTGTTGACCAATTTTAGGCCGGGGATTTTGCGGCGGCGGTATTTGGATGGGTTTGATTATGTGGGGTTTTTGAATCGGGTGCGGTAGGGGCTATGTCCTTCGGTTTGGAAACGCTTTACTTGCCTCCCTTCGCAAAGGGAGGTGGCATTTGCATGGGGGGTCCCCGCAAAATCGAAGATTTTGTGGGGAGAGGAGGAAGGAATGGAGCGGGTGGAGTCGTCGCCTTTCAGGCGGCGACGGAACAGAGCGGAATTTCTTCCGACGACATGACGGAGGGTTTTCCCCTGGGAGCTGCGGCGCGGTACTTAGAGAAAGGGTTTTCCTTCTCCAGATGTTGCAGTTCGGTATCTAGAGAAAGGGTTTTCCCCCTCCAAGCACTGCGGTGCAATGCCTAGGGAAGAAAACCCTCAGTCACTGCCTTCGGCGGTGCCAGCCCCCTTTGCGAAGGGGGCCAAGGAGATGGTGCGCTGAACTTACTGACGTTGCGGACGACCGCCTGAAGAGATTTCTTTCTGCAACATGCCTCGTACTAGACAGTGTCTACACAAGTTGAGTAAAAGTGATATAATGGGAGCAAACAAAAAAGAAAGCAGAGGGATAAGAAATGGAAGCTTCCTATCACCGACAGGACATAAGTGACGAAGTATGGGCACTGCTGAAGCCGCATTTGCCTGGACAGAGGGGGAAATGGGGAGGGGTCGCCCAGGATATCCGTCACACGGCGGCATTTTCCGGATATGGTCCATGTTGGGGATATCACCCAGCTTCACGGCGGAAAGCTGCCGCCTGTGGACATTATCACATTTGGCTCACCCTGCCAGGGGCTCTCCGTCTCCGGTCTTCGCCGAGGTCTGGCGGATGAGCGGAGCGGCCTTTCTCCGCCCCCCCGGTGCCAAACCCACGGAAATCTCCCCATAGTCGCTATGGCCACCGGACAGGCGAAAGCGGAAATTCTGACAGACCTGTCCCCGGCCCTGACCGCCGAGCATGAACGCCCGCTCCTGCTTCACCCCCAGATTGCGGGAACGCTGTGCGCCTCCGGCGCTGGCCTGAACCGGCCCGCTGGAATGAAAAGCGAAACCGACTTCTGCATTCTCAGCGCCGGATTTTGCTACAAAGCCGGGAGCAAGGCTGGCAGCATCGGCTACCGGGAGGAAACCGCCCCCACCTTGATCGCCTCGCAGCCCAGGGGGATATTGAGCGCCCGTGCCATGGGTTTCCAACTGCGCCGCCTCATGCCTGTCGAGGCAGAACGCTTGATGGGGTTCCCGGATTTTTGGACGGAGTATGGACAGGACGGGAAACCCATCAGCGATGGACTTCCCGGCGTGTTCCATCCGAAGCCCCAGGACAAGACGCTGGGCAGCATGGTATTGAGCATTGAGAGCAGCGGCGTCAAGGAGGCTGTCATTCTGCGCCAGCGGGACGATGGCGAGTACCAGCTTTTGTCTGGCTACCGCCGCCGCAGGGCCTGCGAACTGGCGAAGAAGCAGAACATCCCGGCCCATGTCTACGAGATGACCATGCAGGAGGCCATCGCCTACCGCAAGGCGGTGAAGCAGGACCCCCACGCACCGATTCCCGGTAAACTCCTGGACCCCGGAGCGGAAAAGGACAAGACCAAGGAGGTGGAGGCCCTTGCCGCCCCCGGCGAGAAGCCCGAGGAGGGGAAGAAACCTCCTATCCCCGGCGAGAAGCCCGATGAGGGGAAGACCCCCCCTATCCCCGGCGAGAAGCCCGATGAGGGGAAGAATCCCCCCGCCCCCGGTGAGAAGCCCGATGAGGGGAAGAAGCCCCCTGTCCCCGGCGAGAAGCCCGGGGAGGGCGAGAAGCCTCCCACTCCTGGCGAAAATCCCCCCACCGTTGCCGAATTGGAGGCAGGGGTTAAAGCCGGTGAGCGTATTTGGGCTACTTAAA
>CAQVQZ010000102.1:2931-7734 GCA_948902155.1 uncultured Oscillibacter sp. | reverse complement strand
CCGGCACTACTCCGTCGGCCCTGCTGAGACGGTCTTGTATGCCGTCATGCCGTAAGCCGCCGCCGGAGTGCCCAGCCCAATTAAGATGCCGCCGCGTCACATGACGCGGCGGCTTTTTTCACAAAAATCACGGTTCCCTTTCAGCAGCCGTTTCATAAAGGAACCCCTTCACCGGAATTTTCTGCCGCCGTTTCGCCATTGTTCAAAAAATATAGGTGACTTTTCCATGGGAACGGGGTATAATGCTCCTTATCATGAAAAATACGGTACTTAGGAGGAATCCCCGTGAGAAAGCTGAACAGCGCCATGGAGCGCTTTGCCCTCCAGCATCCAAATTTCGGCGTTCCCAACCTGATGCGGTACATCGTCATCGGCACCGCCGTCATGTTCTTCCTGCTCCGCATGACCGGCGGGCAGGCCCTCTACTTCCTGGGCTTCGAGTGGAGCTATGTCCTCCGGGGCCAGATTTGGCGTTTGGTGAGCTTCATCTTCGTCCCTCAGACGCTGGAGCCCTTCAGCCTGATTCTCTCCCTCTACTTCACTTGGTTCATCGGCACCATGCTGGAGCGGGAGTGGGGCACGCCGAAGTTTAACCTCTATTACCTCTCCGGCGTCGTCCTGACCATCCTCACCGGCATCATCGGCCACTACGCCTTTGGGTACAGCTTCATCGCGGGCACGTACTACATCGGCATGTCCATGTTCCTGGCCTTCGCCGCCCTGTACCCCGACGCCCAGCTGATGCTCCTCTACATCATCCCGGTAAAGGCCAAGTGGCTGGCCTGGGCGGACGTCGCCCTCTTTGCCGTGGACATGATCCGCTGCCTCCTCCAGAAGAACTTCCTGGGCGCGCTGCTGCCCGTGGTGGCGCTTTTGAACTTCCTGGTCTTTTTCTGGTGCGACATCGTGGACCAGATCGACCGCCGCCGGGGCTACGCCCGGCACCGGAACTCCCACCAGACCATCCAATTCAAGTCCGCCGTCCGCCGCCAGCGGAAGAAGGAGGCCCAGCAGGGCTACCGCCACAAGTGCTCCGTCTGCGGACGGACGGACACGGACTATCCGGACCTGGAATTCCGCTATTGCTCCCTCTGCGCCGGATACCACTGCTTCTGCATCGACCACATCTTCAACCACGAGCATTTCAAGGAGTGAACCGTTTGAAAAACCCGTTTCCCAAGCCCCGCATCCGGCTCTCCCTGCCGCTGTCGCTGCTGGCGGCGGTGCTGCTGTCCGGGGGCGTTACCCTCCTGGCCCTCTGGTGCCAGCCCAACTCCTTCCGGGCCCTGCTCACCGGTTTCCTCCGCCAGCCGCTTTTGATCGTCCTCAACGCCCTGCCCGTGGGCCTTCTGGTCCTGGCGGCGGCGGCGCTGCTGCGGAACGTCTTTTTCGGCGCGGCCCTGGTAAATCTGGCGGTCTGCACCCTGTCCATCGCCAACCGGGTGAAAATCCAGGTCCGGGACGAGCCGGTGTTCCCCAGGGACTTCGCCCTTCTGAAAGAGGTGGGCAGCGCCCTGGGCAGCTATGAGATCGATTATCCCGCCGCCCAGATCGTTGTGGTGCTTTTCGTCACCGCCCTCCTGGCGGCGCTGGGGGTGTTCATCGCCTGCAAGCCCTTCCCGGTGGAACGGCTCCGGGGCTGGCTGGGCGGCGTTCTGGGAGCCGCCGCCGCTTTGGCGGCGCTGGCCGGACTGATTCTGACAGTCTACGCCTCCAAGGGGCTTTACCAGTCCTTCAAGGTCAGCAACGCCGAGTACGTCCCCGCCGTGTTCAACGACCTGGGTTTTCCCTACGCCTTCTGCCACCACTTCACCACCTATCTGGTGGACCGCCCCGAGGGCTTCCGCCGCTCTGAGGCGGAAGCCTGGGACAATGCCCCCGCCTCCCCCGGCCAGGGCGCGGCGGTCAGCGTGGTGATGGTGATGAACGAGGCGTTTTCCGACCTCACCGACGCGCCGGTGTTCACGTACGATGAGGAAAGCGACCCCCTGCCCAATCTCCACGCCCTCCGGGAGGACCCCCACGCCCTCAGCGGCCACGTGGTGGTTCCGGGCTTCGCCGGGGGCACCGCCAACACGGAGTTCGACGTGCTGACGGGGATGCAGACCAACGCCCTCTCCGCCTCCACCACCTCCGCCATGCGGGTGGTGAACCGGAACCTGGACAGCCTCTTCCGGGTCTTCGGGGACGGCGGTTATGAAACCTCCTTCTACCATCCGGGGGACAACTGGTTTTACAACCGGGAAAACGTCTACCGCTGGTTTGGCGCGGAGGAATCCCGGTTCATCGGGGACATGGAGGCCCCGGAGTACAAGGGCCGCTGGGTGACGGACGACTATACGGCGGGCCTCATCGAAGAGGCGTTCGAAAAATCCGACGGCCCGGTGTTCCACTACACCACGACGATTCAAAACCACATGTCCTACACCGCCGACAAGTACGGCCCGGACTACGATTTCCCGCCCCTGGAAACCAGCGCCTCCCTCTCGGAGGAGGCGGAGACCCTTCTCCGGGTCTATGTGGAAGGCGCGCGGGACGCGGACGCCATGCTGGGCCGTCTCTGGAAATACTTCGACGCGCAGGAGGAGCCCGTTATCCTGGTCTACTGGGGGGACCACCTGCCCTATCTAGGCAATGACATGCTGGCCTATAAGGAGCTGGGGCTGGACGTGGCCGCTCCGGAGGGGGAACAGCAGGACCCCTTCTCCCCCTACAAGACCCCCTACGTCATCTGGGCCAACGACGCGGCGGCGGAGCTTCTGGAATGGGACCGGGCCGTGGAGTCCCTGGCTCTGCCGGAGTCCATCTCCGCCTGCTTCCTGGGGGCCGCCGTCCTGGAGCTGACGGGCCGGCGGAGCGAAAGCCCCTGGTTTTTCTTCCTGAACGAGCTCCGCCGGGAGCTGCCCGTGGTCCAGAACAACCTCTGTCAGCTCTTTGACGGCTCCGTCACCGGCGAGCTGACCCAGGACCAGCGGAACCTTCTCCAGCAGTGGCGGAAGTGGAGCTATTACAAGCTGCAATACAAGGAGGTCCCATGAAAAGCCGTCCCCTGGCCCTCTGCGGCGTTCTCGCCGCCCTGGCGGTGACGCTTTTGTGCCTGGGCAGCGTCATCCCCGCCGCCGTCCTCTGCGCGCCCATTCTCGCCATGGCCGTGCTCCTGCCGGTGCTGGAGGAGCTGGGGGCCAAAGCCGCCGGGACGGCCTACGCCGCCGTGTCCATCCTGGCCCTGCTGCTGGCCCCGAACCGGGAAACCGCCCTGGTGTATGTGTTCTTCGGCTGGTATCCCATCCTCCGCCCGAAGATCGCCGCCCTGCCCTCCCGGCTTCTGCGCCTGGGGGCGCGGCTGCTGGTGTGCAACGCCGTGACGCTGGTGCTCTACGGCCTGGTCCTGCGCCTCATGGGCCTGACGGAGGACCTGCTGGAATCCACGTGGATGCTCAATGCCCTTTTGCTGGCGATGGGGAACGTGATCTTCCTCCTGACGGACTGCACCCTGGCCCGGCTCACCCAGGTATGGCACTGGAAGCTGAAAAAGCACTTTTACCGATACCACAGCTGATTTCAATGATTTTTCGAGGTGATACCATGAAAACCGCACTGGTCCTGGAGGGCGGAGCCCTGCGGACCATCTATTCCTCCGGCGTCTGCGACGCTTTCCTGGACAATGAGGTCCCCCTGCCGGACTACACTCTGGGGGTATCCGCCGGCATTGCCTACGGTGTCAGCTACCTCTCCCGGCAGAGCCGCCGGAACCTCCAGCTGATCGCCCACTACGCCAACGACCGCCGCTATATGGGCTGGCGGAACCTGGCGAATCCGAAAAACCGCTCCTATTTCGGCCTTCATTTTGCCTATGAGACCATCCCCAACGAACTGCTCCCCTTCGATTACAACGCCTTCGACGCCTACCCCGGCCGGGCGGAGGCGGTGGTGACGAACCTGAACACCGGCGAGGCGGAATA
The DNA here is from genome assembly GCA_948902155.1 of uncultured Oscillibacter sp. The sequence continues at coordinate 3,772 of CAQVQZ010000102.1, read as the reverse complement.
TCTCCCCGTCCCCCGGCGGGACGTTCCCAATCTGGTCCTGGAGGCCACCTGCGCCATTCCGCTGATGTTCCCCGTCATCCACGTGGGCGGACAGCCCTATCTGGACGGCGGCTGCGCCGACGCCATCCCCTGGCGGCGGGCGCTGGCGGAGGGCTGCGACCGGGTGGTGGTGGTCCTGACCCGGGAGCGGGACTATTATAAAAAGCCCGGCCGGGCCGACGAGCTCATGGCCCGGGCCTTTAAGAAATACCCCCGGTTCCGGGAGACCATGCAGACCCGCCCGGAGCGCTACAACGCCTGCCGGGAGGAGCTGTTTGCCCTGGAGCGGGAGGGGAAGGTCCTGGTCATCGCGCCGGAGGACACCCTGGGCTGTTCCCGGACGGAGAAAAACCTGGATACCATCCGCGCCCTGTGGCAGGAGGGCTATTTCGACGGCCGCCGGGAGGCGGAGCGGGTCCGGAAGTTCTGGACGGAGGCTTGAGGATTTTCCAACAAAAAATCCCCCTATGCAGCGGTTTTGCTGCATAGGGGGCTTTTATCGGCCGATATGGTATGGGGGTTCAGCTGTGGCGGCACGCCTCGCAGAAGCCCGCCGGATGGCGGTCGCCGCAGTAGGTAACGCCGTTGTGGACGTGCAGTCCGGCGGCGGTGCAGCCCTTGACGGTGCAGAGGGCGTGGCAGGAGCCGTCGCAGAAGCCGCCGTCGTGGTGATAGCCGCAGTAGGTGACGCCGTTGTGCTCATGGGGCCCGGCGACCGTGCAGCCCTTGACGGTGCAGAGGGCGTGACAGGAGCCGTCGCAGAAGCCGCCGTCGTGGTGATAGCCGCAGTAGGTGACGCCGT
>CAQVQZ010000102.1:0-2831 GCA_948902155.1 uncultured Oscillibacter sp. | reverse complement strand
TGTGCTCATGGGGTCCTGCGACCGTGCAGCCCTCGACGGTGCAGAGGGCGCAGCAGGCGTTGTTGCAGTATCCGCCGTCGTGGTGATAGCCGCAGTAGGTAGCGCCGTTGTGGCTGTGCCGCCCCGCGCGTGCGCAGCCATCCACGGGACAGACGGCGACGGCCTTTTGCGTCCCATTGCCGTGGTGTCCGCCGTGATGTCCGTGGGCGGAGACGGGCAGGGTCAGCAGGGACAGCGCCAGAACGCAGAGCAGAAGCCTTTTGAAACGCATGGTAAAAAACCTCCTGAATTCTTGATGCTGTCCCTATCATAGCACAGTCCCGCCCGGCGGGCAAGGGCTGGAAGAAATTATTTTCCTCTCAGGCCGAATGTTCAAAGTTTTTTCAAATTCCTTTCAGCAAGTTTTAAGTTCCCCCGCTTATACTAAGGCCAAAGCTCAGGGAACCGAAAAAATTCAAAAACAAGACAACCCCACGTCACACTTTCGTCACGATTCTCTGTTATTTTAGATTCTAAGAAATGGAGAACCGGGATACATAATAAGGAGGCAGTCATTATGTATAACGATGAGAACAACCTTTACAACTATACCTACCGCAAGGACGGCAGCGAGCTCTCCCATCAGCGGGAGGCCGTGAACCCCGGCGGCGGGCAGTCCGGCCCCCGGGGGCCCGAATTGGAGATGAAGCCTGTGAAGAAAAACCGCATCGGCCTGAAAATCACCGCGCTGGCTTTGATCTGCGCCCTGCTGGGCGGCGCGGCGGGCGGCGGAGCCGTCTGGGCCGCGACCCGCTCCTCCGGGAACGAGAGCCAGATCAGCGTCTCCGACCGGACCGCCACCCAGGTGGCCCTCCACACCGTGGACGGCAAGACCCAGCTCAGCGACGCCGAGGTCTACGCCGCCAACGTCAACAGCGTGGTGTCCATCCGGACCTCCGCCACCGCCGGATACAACTTCTTCAACCAGCCGGTACAGACGGCGTCCTCCGGTTCCGGCTTCGTGCTGAGCAAGGACGGCTATATCCTGACCAACTACCACGTGGTCAAAAACGCGGAGTCCGTCACCGTCACCCTGTACAACGGCGACAACTACGAGGCGAAGTATATCGGCGGCGAGGAGGACTATGACATCGCCGTCATCAAGGTGGAGGCGGCGGACCTCCAGCCCGTGGTCCTGGGCGACAGCGCCACGCTGAACGTGGGCGACCACGTCCTGGCCATCGGCAACCCTCTGGGCGAGCTGACCTTCTCCATGAGCGGCGGCATGGTCTCCTGCGTGGACCGGGCCATCAACGTGGACGGCACTCCCTTCAACATGATCCAGACCGACGCGTCCATCAACCCCGGCAACTCCGGCGGGCCCCTCTTCAACCAGTACGGCGAGGTGGTGGGTATCGTCTCCGCCAAGTATTCCCAGTCGTCCAACGGCACCACGGTGGAGGGCCTTGGCTTCGCCATCCCCATGAACGACGTGTTTTCCATGGTGAAGGACATCATGACCAACGGCTACGTGACGAACCGGGCCTGGCTGGGCATCACCCCCCAGTCCATGAACGAGAGCTGGGCGGCGCAGTTCAACTATGACGTAAAGACCGGCGTGTTTGTCTGCTCCGTGGAAGCGGACAGCGCCGCGGAACAGGCGGGCCTGAAGATGGGCGACGTCATCGTGAAGGTGGACGACACGGAGATCAAGAGCGTGGAGGACCTGAACCTGGCGAAGAAGAAATACTCCGCCGGAGACGCCGCCAAGCTGGAGGTCTACCGCCCCGACGGGAACGTGACTCTGGACCTCATCTGGGGCGCGGCTCCCAAGGAGGAGCAGGTCCAGGAGACGCCCCAGCAGAATCCGAACAACGGCAACGATAACTACAGCTATGGAAACGGCGGATACGACCCCTTTGATATGTTCCGCTATTTCTTCGGCTGATTGGAATAGGGGGGAAACCCCCGGCAGGGATACGTTCTCCCACGCCTGGCGGCGGCTTCGCGGCAAGAGCTGCGGCAGGGCAAAAAAGCCGCCGATGCGGCGGGCGCGCGGAGATGTATAAATAGATGAAGGCAGGCGGGGCGCCCCGCCAGGATGGTAAAACATCATATTTGCGAGAAAGTGCGGGAGGGCCGGTTGAATAGGCCCTCCCGCGTCGTCGTCGGAAGAAATTCCGCTCTGTTCCGCCGCCGCCCAAAGGGCGACGGCTCCACCCGCTCCATTCCTTCCTCCTCTCCCCACAAAATCTGCGGATTTTGCGGGGGCCCCAGGGGTACGTGTAGTCCCGCAAAAAGGCCCCTTTGGAAAGGGGCTCCCGGCGGAGCCGGGTGGGGATTGTTCTCCAGGGTCCTTCGATTGCAAGCTTGGTATAGAACGATGGCCTGGAGAACAATCCTCCGTCACGGCTTCGCCGCGCCACCTCCTTTCGAAAGGAGGCTTTTTTTAATCGCGTTCCTCTTTAGCTCCCTTTCAAAATGAGAATCAATCGTAGAAAGGGAAGAAAAAAAGGGACAAATGGTGCAAAAAGGATGAGAATGTCTTTGTGAAAGAAAAACTCATCGAATTGTACTGCACCATTTGCCAATGCAATGATAGCAGATTCAGAGAAGAATTACAACGCCAAAGCAACAACAATTGTCCCCAATTTACAGATGAGGAGTTGATTACGGTCTGCCTGTGGGGCAAAGCACAGCAATTGTTGACGCGGAAAGCGATCTATCACTACACCAAGAGTCATCTTTTGGCGTGGTTTCCCGCCCTGCCCAGTTACCAGGCATTTTGCCGCAGGCGCAATCGTATCGCCGGAGCGTTTCGGGCACTGTCCGAAATCTGGCTGAAAGAAATC
>CAQVQZ010000101.1 GCA_948902155.1 uncultured Oscillibacter sp. | reverse complement strand
TCTGCTCCACGCCCCGGCCGGACTCGTACATAAAGCCCAGGCAGCACATGCCGGGGGCGTTGCCCTGCTCCGCGGCGGCGGTGTACCACTTCACGGCCTGCTCCAGGTCCTGCTCCACCCCCGTGCCGAACTCCAGGCAGCGGCCCAGCTCCGTCTGGGCGCCGGGGTAGCCCAGCCACGCGGCGGACTGATACCACTTGGCGGCCTCCGCCTCGTCCGCCTCCACGCCAAAGCCCCGGCGATAGGCCTCCCCCAGGAGGAACTGGGCCCTGGGAAAGCCCTGCTCCGCCCCCTTTTGAAAGCACTTCAGGGCCTTGTCGTAGTCGGTTTCCACGCCGATGCCGTATGTATAGCAGTACCCCAGGTTCGTCAGGGCGGGCATATACTCCTGCTCCGCCGCCTGGGCGTAGAGCATGACGGCCTGCTTGGGGTCGGCGGGCACGCCGATGCCCGCCTCCAGGCACCAGCCCAGGTTGGTCAGCCCCAGGGGGTCCCCCTGGGCCGCCGCCCGCTGATAGCAGGCAAGGGCGTCGGTTTCCCGTTTGTCGTCCACGGCCTGGTTGCCCATGCTGACCCAGTCGGAGGCGGTCATCTCCTCCTCGGTCAGGGCGGCGAAGAAGGTGCCGCCGCAGCGGGGGCAGATATCCGGCTCCTCCTCGGCCACAAAGCCGCAGTCCGGATTTTCACAGCGGTAGTAATCCATAGTGTATTCCTCCCTTAGGTGTCCGCTCCGCCGTCGAAGAGGGGGGAGCTGTTGTATAAATCGGTGAAGGCATGGGCCGCCCCCCGGTACTTGAAGCCGGGGAAGGTGTCCAGCTGAACGCCGTGGATGGCGCGGAAAATGCTCTTTTCAATGTTGGGATTCGTTTTCTTCAGCTCCCGCAGAAGGAGCTTGATCTCCTGGCGCTTGCTCTCGCCGACGCCGTCGCCGGAGGCGTCCCGGGACTCCGTGAAGCGGCAGGCGCACTGGAGGAACCGCAGGCCGTTGTAGTTCCGCCAGTTGACGACGGCGTCCTCGTGGACGCAGTACAGGGGGCGGATCAGCTCCATGCCGGGGAAGTTTTTGCTATGGAGCTTGGGGGGCATGGCCTGGAGCTGCGCGCCGTAAAAGAGGCCCAGCAGCGTAGTTTCAATCACGTCGGAGAAGTGGTGCCCCAGGGCGATTTTCCGGCAGCCCAGCTCCCGGGCCTTGGCGTAGAGGCAGCCCCGGCGCATCCTGGCGCAGAGGTAGCAGGGGTTTTTGTCCACCTGGACCGTCACGTCGAAAATATCGCTTTCGAAAACGGTCAGGGGGATGCCCAGCCTCCGGGCGTTCTCCTCCAGCACGCGGCGGTTGGCCGGGCTGTAGCCGGGGTCCATGGCCAGAAAGGTGAGCTCGAAGGGCCGGTCCGTGTGCTTTTGCAGCTCCTGCATCAGCTTGGCCAGGACGAAGGAGTCCTTCCCCCCGGAGACGCAGACGGCGATATGATCCCCCGGGGAAACCAGCTCGTACCGCTTCACGGCGGCGATGAAGGGATTCCACAGGGATTTTCGGTAGGTTTTAATCAGGCTGCGCTCGGCCATCTCCTGGGGACTGAGGTCACGGGACATGATATGTTTCTCCTAAACAAGGGGTCCAGGGGTTTGCCCCTGGTTTCTCCGCCGGGCGGAGAACGATTTGAAATCATGTTCGCCGCCGCATGCGCGGGGCGAACATTCCAGGACTCCGGCCGCCCGGGGCGGCGGCGCCGGTCCGCAGACCGGCGGCGGGGGATTCTCAAGGGGGAGCCTGCTCCCCCTTGATTAAAGCCAGATGGACCCCAGACGGAACACGGAGGCGCATATCCGGCGGAACCAGGAGCGCCGGTTCCAGTCCTCCAGAGTGTAGGGCTGGCTCTCCGCCAGGATGCCGTCCAGGTCCTCCAGCAGCTCCTCCACCACCGGCATGTGGTACAGCAGCACGCCGCACTCGTAGTGGAGCTGGAAGGTCCGGTAATCCATGTTGGTGCTGCCCACCAGGGCCACCTCCCGGTCCGCCATGACGCTCTTGGCGTGGAGGAAGCCGGGCGTGTATTTGTAAATCTTCACGCCGTGGCTCAAAAGCTCGCCCCAATAGGTCTCCGCCACCATATAGGTAAACTTGTGGTGGTCCGGGATGCCGGGAATGAACAGCCGCACGTCCACCCCCGCGTCGGCGGCGATGCACAGGGCCTTCTGCATGGACTCCTCCACGGCGTAGTAGGGCGTGGTGAGGTAGAGCATCTTCTGGGCCGAGGCGATGAGCTGGAGATAAATCTCCTCAATGGGGTTGTCCGGGTTGTTCAGCGGCCCGTCGGTGAAGGGCTGGCACCAGCCCGGGGCCTGCTCCACCTCATGGCGGGGGCGGTAATAATCGTCCTCGTTGTGGAAGGAGCCGCCCATCATCTTCCACATCTGCATGAACTGGGTGGCGAAGCCCCAGACCCCCTCGCCCTCGATGCGGACGGCGCTGTCCTTCCAGTGGCCGAAGCGGACGATGAGGTTGGCGTATTCGTCGGCGATGTTGATGCCGCCGGTGTAGGCGTACTGCCCGTCGATGACGGCGATTTTCCGGTGGTCCCGGTAGTTGAAGTAGATGCGGTTCACATAGCGGTGGACGGGGTTGAAGACCTTCACCTCGATGCCCGCGTTTTGCAGGGCCTGGAGGGTCTCGTCGGAAAAGCGGGTCAGGTTTCCGAAGTCGTCGAAGGTGATGTGTATCTCCACCCCGGCGGCGGCGCGCTCCTTCAGCACGGCGAAAATCCGGTCCCAGAGCCGGCCCTCGGCCAGAATATAGTATTCCAGGAAGATATAGATTTCGGCCTGTTCCAGCCGCTGAATGAGGTCCTCGAAAAAGTCCGCGCCCTCTTTAAAATAGACGGCCCCGGTGTTTCGGTAGAGCAGGAAGCCCCGCTTTTCCAGATACGCCGCCAGCCGTCCCCAGGCCGGGGACTGCCGCCGGAGCCGGGCCAGGTTGACCTCGCTGGCCATGCGCTGGCTGTCCCGGTGGGGGATGGGGGGCACCTTTTTCAGGCAGAGCTGCTTGGCCTGATGGGTCCCGCCCCAGAGACAGAAGAGAATCATGCCGGACACCGGCATGGCCAGCAGCAGGCACATCCACACCAGCTTATAGGTGGGACTGCCGGGGCGCTGATAGACCCGGATAGCGAAAATCGCGCCGAGAATCAGCAGCAGCGCGTACACGAAGCTGGAATACTCCGCCAGAAGGATGGAGATCAGCAGCGACGTGGCGATTTGAACGACGACGGTCAGAACGCACATGGAGAGGCTGGTGACGGCGGAGATCTTCCGCTCGATCCGCTCCTCCACGGGGGGGATATAGGGAACGTTCTTATGCATGAAGCCTCGCCTCCTGGTGTTCAGTCTCAGCGTCCGACCTTTTTATTATACAAAAAGACGGCGCTGGGTTCAACAGGTAAATATGAATAAATGATAAAATTCCGCCGCAGGTCTCCCGAAGAACCAGGATGCCGCCGTTCCTCCATCCAAAAACGGCGGCGTCCCTGTCCATTCCGCATCCGGAAACATATCCCGCCCCCGCCGTGCATAGGATGGACCAACAAGAGGCAGGGAGTGAGGGTGTTTTGAAGGGAAACATGGAAGAGCGGGCGGAGCGCCTGGCTCTTTACATCATAGAAAATCGGTCCACAGTCCGGGCCGCCGCGCAGAAATTCGGCATCAGCAAGAGTACGGTACACAAGGACATCTCCGAACGGCTGCCCCTGTTCAACCGTCCGCTGTACTTACAGGTCAAGGAAGTGCTGGACGTCAACAAAGCCCAGCGGCACATCCGGGGCGGCATCGCCACCCGCAAAAAATACCGCGGCGACTGAGCCGCGCGAGGAGGGAGCCTCATGGCAAATCATCAGCACGGCCGAAACCGGAGCCCGGTCGGCGGCCGGAGCCCGGCTGGCGCCCGGAGCCCGGCTGGCGCCCGGAACCCGGTTGGCGGCCGAAGTCCAGCCGTCCGCCGGAACCCATCCGCCGTCCGTCCGCCCCAGACCGTACCCGTCGCCCGGCGGCAGGCGGGGAGCTGGACCGCGCCCCAGCCGGGCACGCCCGGATATGTGGAGCCGGACGTCCGCCGCTGGAGCCATCCGGTAGAGGCGGGGGGCGCGTCTCCCGCACCGGAGCCTGCGCTGCACTATATCCGCTGCGCCCTGTCCTACCAGAACCAGCTCCTGGCGGACATCAAGGCGCTTCTGGAGCAGCTGCCTCCGCGCTCCGAAGAGCCGCCCAGCGGCGGCGGCGAAGCCCAGCCCTGAGCAAAGGCGGTCTTGTCCCAGTTGTGAACACGCTGTAAACTTTCTGAAAATATTTTCAACAGCTTGTAAGAAATGACAGAAACGGTGAAAATTTGACCCAAAAAATAGCGGCTCCGCCGCTATTTTTTCTCTTGTCTTTTTCCCGGCCCGGTTTTATAATGAAGCAGATGCGATGTCGATTCGGCTCATTTTCGGACAGGCATCCGCTGGAAAACGGCGGGCCGTTCTCGGCCTTTCCCGTGAATTTACTTGAAAGACAGCGCCGCTTTGCGGCGCGCTGGAGGTTTCCATGGCTTCTCGACTTCGCCGCCGGAAGCGCAGTCCCTGGGGGCTGACCCTGGTGCTGCTTCTGGTGCTGATCGCGCTGATTTACGCCACCGCACGGGTCTATTTCCGCCCTCCGGACCAGAAAACGCCGGAGGAGCCCGCCATGGTCCAGAAGGTGGACGCGCCCGTCTCCAACGAAAACCTCACCGACGAGGAGGCGGAGGCCCTGCGCTCCCACTATGAGCGCAAGCCCTACTTTTACACCATCCTGGTCTCCGGCGTGGACGACGGCAACGGCGGCAGCGACACCAACATCCTGGTGGCCGTCGACGCGGAAAACGACTATATTTACGGCGTCAGCATCCCCCGGGACTCCAAGGCCGTCATCAAGGGGAAAAACCACAAGATCAACTTCGCCTACAACTCCGGCGGCATGGAGTTGATGGCCCAGACCGTCTCCGAGCAGCTGGGCATCCCGGTGGACTACACCGTGCTGGTGGACCTCCGGGCCTTCCAGGCGCTGGTGGACACCATCGGCGGCGTGGACTTCTACATCCCCGTGAACATGGACTACGACGACCCCTATCAGGACCTCTCCATCCACTTCTCCAAGGGGATGCGCCACCTCAACGGCTCTGAGGCCCTGAAGGTGGTCCGTTTCCGCCACAACAACGACGGCTCCGGCTACGGCAGCGAGGACATCGGCCGGATGCAGACCCAGCAGGACTTCCTGAAGGCCGTGGCCAAGCAGACCCTCACCGTGGGCAACCTCACGAAGCTGGACAGCTTCATGAAGATTTTCCAGCAGTACGTGGAGACGGACCTGAGTATCGGCAACCTGGTCTGGCTGGGCGGCGAGGCCATCGGCATGGGGCCGGAGAAGATCGACTTCACCACCCTGCCCGGCGACTGGAAGTCCCCCTATATCTACCTGAACCAGGACGAGGTCCTGGCCCTGATCAACGAGTATCTGAACCCCTACGTGGAGGACCGCACGGCGGAGGACCTCAACATCCCCACCTGATTCCCATCTGAAAATCACCGACCGAAAGGATACGTATGAAGAAGAAAATCCCTGCCCTGCTGCTGGCCCTGAGCCTGCTGCTGACCGTCCCCGCCCACGCCGCGCTGGAACCGGGCTTTTCCTGCCAGCGGACCTATGCCGGGGAGTTTTCCGACCTGGACGCCTCCTCGCCTTTCTATGACAACGTGGCCGCCCTCTACGAATACGGCCTCGCCAACGGTAAGGCTGACGGCACCTTCGGCCTCCAGGACTCCCTGACCGTGGGCCAGGTGGTCATCTTCGCCGGGCGGGTCCGGAGCCTGTACCGCACCGGAGACGCCGAGTCCGGCCCCGCCGCCTACCGGCAGGAGTCCGCTCCCACGGCCCTGGCCTACCTGCGCTATCTCCAGGCCGAGGGCGTTCTGGGCTCGGAGCTGGACGGCGCGGACGCCCTCTATCAGACCGCCGCGCGGGCTCAGGTGGCCCACGTGCTGGCCCGCGCCCTGCCGGAGGAGGCCCTGCCCAGCGTCCACGCGGAGCTGGTCGCCGCCGCCCATGCCTCCGGCCGGTACATCCCTGACGTGGACGAGAGCACGCCCTATTACCAGGACATCCTGGACCTCTACCGCAAGGGCGTCTCCCTGGGCAGCAACGCCGCGGGGGCCTTCCTCCCCGGCGAGCCCATCACGCGGGGAGCCGCCGCCGCCATGCTCACCCGGATGGTGGACCCCGCCCTGCGGGTCCAGCCCCAGTGGGACATGACCAAGCTCTACAGCGCCGCCGGGACCACCCTGGCCGACCTGGTGGAACCGGGAACCTACACCCGCTCCCCCTCCACGGCGGAGGAACTGGAGAGCTCCATCCGCTACATGCTGTCCCGGGGGGAGAACAAGATCGAATTTTTCTACCCCAACACGACGGACAGCCAGGCCCGCCAGCTGATGGACCGGGTGCTGTCCATCGTGAAGGGCTACTGTGAGCAGAGCTATAACGAAGTCCACTGCACCAAGAGCCCGGAGAGCCTGAGCCTGACCTTCACCGCCGCCGGGGCGGGCCAGAACCTGGAGAGCTACCGCGCCGCCACCATGGAGGCCGCCATCGCCGTTCACGACCAGTTCTGGGCCGGCGGGACCATCCACGCCGGCATGACGGAGATGGAAAAGGCCCGCGTCTATTTCCGCTGGGTCTGCGAAAACTGCTCCTACGACTACGGAGCCGGGAACAACTCCCTCAGCCACATCCCCTACACCCTCTTCGCCAAAAACACCGCCGTCTGCGACGGCTACACCGGCGCGTACAACCTGCTGCTGAAGCTGGAGGGCATCGACTGTACCTCCTACATCAGCGGGGACCACATTTGGACCGTCGCCACGCTGGACGGCGTGGAGTACCACATCGACACCACCTGGGGCGACAGCGGCAGCGGCGTCAACTACGACTACTTCGCCATGACGCCTCAGCAGTCGCTGGACGTTCACGCCCGCCGGACGGCATAACCCCATCGGAACGGCTCCTCCGCTTGCGGCTGGAGCCGTTCCGTCTCTGCATATTCCCAGGAAAGAGAAAGGATAGAAAACCGGACAAGCGTTTACACTGAGAGAGAACGGCAAAGGAGGAAATTTTCATGCCCAAACCGGACCGAAAGGAACAAAAACGCGCCAGACGGCGGGAAAAGAAGAACTTCCGCCAGGCCATGGAGCTGGAGCTGCGGGAGCACAAAAGCTCCTTCATCGTCTTCTACGTGCTCCGGCTGCTGGTGATTCTCATCTTCATCCGCCAGATCATAAACGGCGGCTATGAGAGTGCTTTCTACTGCGCCCTGGCCTATTTGCTGCTCTACGTGCCCAGCTGGATCCAGGTGAAGTTCCGCATCGAGCTGCCCCCGGCCCTGGAGATCACGGTCCTCTGCTTCATCTACGCGGCGGAGGTCCTGGGAGAGGTCAACGCCTTTTACGTCGTCGTCCCCCATTGGGACACCATGCTTCACACCCTCAACGGCTTCCTGGCGGCGGCGGTGGGCTTCTCCCTGGTCATCCTGCTTAACGACGACGAGCGGCTGACCTTCGACCTCTCGCCTCTCTTCCTGGCCCTGGTGGCCTTCTGCTTCTCCATGACCATCGGCGTGCTGTGGGAGTTCTTCGAGTTCGGCATGGACATGTTCTTCCACACCGACATGCAGCGGGACACCGTCGTCAACGCCATCTACTCCGCCAGCCTGGACG
>CAQVQZ010000100.1 GCA_948902155.1 uncultured Oscillibacter sp. | reverse complement strand
AAGCATAAAACAGCGGAGGCCAAGGCTTTTACACCTTGACCTCCGCTGTTCGTTTCGACATCAGAGCCACACCATCACGGCAAAGCCGCCTTTAAAATAATAGGTGTTCGTCCAATGTCCATTTGGTGGAGGAACAGACAATTGATAATCGCTCTTACATGCAAAACTCCGATTGGGACATTTCCAGCTGCCGCCGACATCTTGTAAATTCCTTCCGTTTCTCCCACCGGCTTCCAAAATTGACTCTCGACACAGCCGGAGACGTATGCTATATTTGATCGTACGGAATAGATCTTTCCATTGGATGAATTTTTAAGAAAGGCGGATAGGACCATGTTGAATTTCGATGCCGGTAAGCTGGCAAAGGGCGCGATCCAGGGGCTGGAGAAGGCGGAAAAGCTGGGCGGCGGCGCGGGCGACGCGGCCAAGAGCGTGCTCCAGGGCGTCAAAAAGGTGGAAAACCTGGCGGAGCTGACGGAGAAGGCCCCGGAGCAGGTGATCGCCGTGCTGCGCAAACTGCTGGAGGAGGCCAAACAGCTGGCGGACTCTCTTCCCAGCAGAAACGAGGCCCTCGACAACTGCATCCAGAAAGCGCAGACGCTTCTGGACAGCGGGGACGCCTCCGCCGACGCGGTCGCGAAGCTGACGGCGGAACTGAGCGCTCTCATGAAGGGCGCGGGACAGCCCGCCGCCGCGGAGCCGCAGAAGTCCGTGCCCACGCCTTCCGCTCCCGCGGCGGCAGCCCCCGTGCGCGCCGCTCCGGCGGCAGAAGCTCCCGCGCCCAAGAAGACGGTGCAGTTCTCCGATGTGAAGGCCGACGCGTATTATTACGAAGCGGTCCAGTGGGCGGTGCAGAAGGGAATCGCCTCCGGCACCACGGAGACCACTTTCAGCCCCGACCAGACCTGCACCCGCGCCCAGACCATCACGCTCCTGTGGCGGGCGAACGGCTCCCCCGCCCCCAAGAGCAAGGACGATCCCTTTACAGATGTGAAGGAGACCGCGTATTACCACGACGCCCTGCTGTGGGCCGCGGAGCAGGGAATCGTCTCCGGCGGCGCGTTCCACCCGGACGATGCTACCACCAGAGGCCAGCTGGCGGAGTTCCTCTATAAGAGCGCCGGTTCCCCGGCCGTCGCGGAGGGCAGCGCCTTTGGGGATGTGTCGAAGGACGCCGCCTATTCGAAAGCGGTGGCCTGGGAGGCCAAGCAGGGCATCACCTCCGGCACCGGGGAAAACACCTTCAGCCCCGACCGCGCCTGCACGCGGGGCCAGATCGTCACCTTCCTGTACCGGGCCAAAAAATAAACGGTACATTTGTCGAACTCCCCTATACCCAATTGGGTATAGGGGAGTTTTCGTGCTATGGTCCCGGCGGCATGCCGCATCGCCTGAACCCCATAGTATTGGCCTGGACCGCGATGCAATTCCACCGGTTTCCAAAAGCTCCCACATTTATGTTGACATTGTCGACCAACCGTGCTATACTAAGTCTACAATGTAGACAAGGAGGCTTGCGCCATGGAGCACATCAAATTAACCTCCAGCGAGTGGAACGTCCTCAACAGCCTGTGGGAGCGCAGTCCCAAAACGGTGATGCAGCTCTCCGCCGAGCTGGAGCGGACGGTGGGCTGGGCCCGGAGCACCACCATCACCACCCTCCACCGCATGGAGTCCAAGGGCCTGGTCCGCTGCGAGCAGTCCGGCGGGCGGGGGAGGGCCTACGTCCCCCTGGTGGACCGGGAACAGGCGGAGGTGGCGGAGACCCGCAGCTTCCTGGAGCGGGTGTATCAGGGCAGCGTGGGCATGATGATGAGCGCCATGGCCCAGCGCCAGGAGCTGTCCCCCGAGGAAATCCGCTCTCTCCGGGACATCCTGGACCAGGCGGAAAGGGGGGAGGCGGAATGACCGCGTTCCTGCTGCGCTGGGTGCTCACCGCCTCGGCGCTGATCCTGCTGGTCCTTCTTCTCCGGCTGGCCTTTGGCCGCCGGATCAGCGCCCGCCTGCGCTACGCCCTCTGGGCGCTGGTTTTGGCAAGGCTGCTGGTGCCGGGGCAGTTTTTCAGCGCCCCCATCGAGACCCCACGGATACTGCCGGAGCCCTCCGCCATCCAGGCCCTGCCCGCCGTCCGGCCGTTCCCGGCGGAGGCAAAGCCGGACGCCGCCCCGGTCCAGGCGCTTCCCGCCCCCGCGGAGGAAAGCGCCGCCCCGCAGACCCCGGCGCCCTCCAAATCCCTGGACCCCTGGGCCGTCCTGGGCTGGATTTGGATGGCGGGCACGGCGCTGATGGCGTCGGCGTTCCTGCTGTCCAACCTCAGCTTCGCCCGCAGACTGCGCCGGGTCCGGGTCCCGCTCCCGGCGGCGGACAGCCCCCTGCCCGTGTACCAGGCGGCGGGACTGCCGTCCCCCTGCCTGTTCGGCCTTCTGCGCCCGGCGGTGTACGTCACCCCGGAGACGGACCCGGTGTGCCTCCGCCACGTGCTGGCCCACGAAACCACCCATTACCGCCACGGCGACCATCTCTGGTCCCTTCTCCGCTGCGCCGCCCTGGCGGTCCACTGGTGGAACCCCCTGGCGTGGCTGGCGGCAGTCCTCAGCCGCCGGGACGCGGAGCTGGCCTGTGACGAGGGGGCGCTGTGCGTTCTTGGCGACGGCGAGCGCCGGGCCTACGGCTCCACCCTGCTGGCCCTGGTCACCGCCAAGCCCCGGCCTGGGGACCTGCTCCGCTGCGCCACCACCATGACGGGGGACAAGCGGAGCCTCCGGGAGCGGGTGGGCCGCATCGCCCGGGCTCCCAAGCGCTGGCTCTGGGCGGCGGTGCTGTCCGTCGTCCTGGCGGCGCTGGTCTGCGCCTGTTCCTTCGCCAAGACGGCGGAGACCCACCCGGACGGCCCCCTGACCCAGGAGGAGCTGGACCATTTCAACACCGAGGTCTTCAACGGCGAGGGCTTCAACATGATGAACCAGTTCCTTTTCCTGGCTGTGGAGGCCCCCAAGGATTACCGGCAGATCGACCTTTTCACACTGTTCTACAATGGTACCGGGACCTTCGCGCCCTACACCGAAGAGGAGCGCCAGGCCGTAGCCGAAGCGGCCTATGACGGCGAGGACCCGATGGTGGACCTGTTCAAATGCACCGCCGGTGAAATGGACGCGGTCCTGCGGAAATACACGGGCCTGTCTCTCGACGAAACGGACAAATGGTGCCTGGACCGCTTCACGTATCTGGAAGAGTACGACGCCTATTACGACTTCCACGGCGACACGAACTATCCCGGCGAAGTGACCTTCACTTCCGGCGAGTGGAAGGACGGCAAGGTCCTGCTCTACTACGAAGGCAGCGGCTTCCCCGGCCTCAGCAGCGGAAACGGCGAGATCAACTGCATCGGCCCCGCCTGCGTGACCCTGGAGCCGCAAAAGGACGGCGGCTACCGCTTCCTGACCAACTGGAGCTATGACCCGCCCGTCACGCCCACCGCCTACCCCGCCTGGGACCCGGAACTGGTCATTCCCCTGGACAGCCTGGACCCTTGCGAGCCGGAGCCGGTGGCTCTTGTGCGCCGAGCTGGGGACTTTGCGGAGCGCCTTGCCGCCACTCGCTATGAGCCCGACGAGTTCAGCAGCGACGGCGTTGACATCGAGGTCTACCGCTCCACGGACGGAAACCGCTACGCCGCCCTGAAAGTCTCGGAGAACGAGCGGGACTGCTTCCTGACCATTCCCTACGACGCCTCTGCGGAGCAAATCACCCTGGAATGGTGCTTTAATATCTGCGGCCATGACGGCTTTGCCATCACCTATCCCATCATGATGGGGACCTATCCCACGGATTACTATTACTTTGACGAGGACTTCCGCCTCTTCCGCCTGGTCAGCGGCACCGGCGGCTTCCACGAGACGGATTTGGATAGCGACGGCCAGAGCGAGCTGAACTGGTGCCCCCTTGGAACGGGAGACGAGTACCGCTATTTCCTCTTCCAGCGGGAGGGGCGGCTGTACCAGACGGATCTCAAGGCCCTGATCCGCGAGGCGTGGCCCGAGGCGGGCTATGTCAACGGCTGGGGCCTGGATGAGGCCGGCCGCTCCCTGGCCTTCTCCGCCGAGGTCCCCCTGGCCGGGGCGGACTTCACGGTCAGCGCCTTCCGCACCCTGTTCTTCGACGGGAAGAGCTTCCGGATTTACAAGGACCGGACGCCCTGCGTGGACCATGTCCGGGAGGACGTGGACGCCCCGCCGGAGGTGCTGCGGGCCGCCCGGAGCTTCGTGGAAGAGCAGTACAAAGCCATGGCGGCGGAGGGTTACGGCGTCGACGGCTCCGGGAACTACGACGAGGGCAATTTCGGCCCCGGAAACGTCTCCTGGGACGACTGGCGCATCATCGATATCAGCGGCCCCGATTTCGAGACGGCGGGCCCCCTCCAGATCGAGATCTGGAACCTGTCCTATGAGACCCACACAACGACCCCGGACCGGGTCATCCTGGCGGGCGGGTCCTACATGGGCGAGGACGGCTGGTGCATGATCGGCTATCCCGGCTGCGACTACCTGTTTTTCCAGGCAGACGAAGCCGGAAACCGGACCTACCTGTATTCCGCGATGGAAAATGACTGCTCTCCCGGCACGGAGCTGTTCCTGAGCGACCTGGTCTACGCCCTGACGGACCAGGGCCTCTTGACGCTGGCGGACCTGAGCGGCCGGGAGCTGGCGCGGATCATGTGGCCCCAGTCCGCGTGGTTCCTCAACAACCTGGCGGAGGGAGACCCGGAGGAGCGGGACGCGGTCCTGTGGACCCTGGCGGCGTACCTCGGCGGGACTACAGAGGGGCAGTCGTATTACGCGGGGTTCGTCGAAGAGCTGGAGCCCGGCGGCTCCCGGTACTGGGAGCTGACCGATGGAAGCCGTGCGGCGTGGGAGACGCTGAAAAACCTCCTGTCCGGCAGGGAATGGGCGCTGCCGGACATGCCCCTCCCGGAGCTGCTCCGCTATTACGCAGAGTCGGACGGCGCGTATGCCGAGGGGGCCATGACGGAGCTGCTCCTGCGCTTCCAGGCGGACCCCGCCGCCCTTCTCTCCGCCCTGGCGGAGGAGGAAGACGGCGCGGCGCTGGCGGAGGCCGTCGGCGCGTCCATCTATTGGAACGAGGACCTGGTCCCCGGCGCGCTGGAGCGGGCCCAGGCCCTGGACCTGGAAGGGGAGGAGTCCGCTCTGTTGGACCGGATTGCCGCCGCCCGCGAGGCGAAGCGGCAGGGAAACTGACGGCAAAAACAGGAAGGGGCGTGGTCTTGGACGGCCTCACCAGAAGTATCAAGATCAGCGATGATGGGGCCAATATCCTTCGCATTTACAACAAAAAGACCGGGTATTTGGTGGTCAGGAAGCTGGATAAAATCAGTAAGGAGCCTCTGAGCGGCGTTCAGTTTGAATTGACCTACGCTGAGGGCGGCTACGTGGACGACGCCAACGGGCACCTGTCTTCCAAGGGACTGTATACCACCAACGCCAACGGGAAGATTCGGGTCCCCGTGGTGGGCACCGTTGTGGTCAAGGAGGTTAAGACCTTGCCCACCCACGTCATTGACGAGGCGACGAGAATCCAGACCGTCACGGTAAATCCGGCGGACACGCAGACCCTGGTGGTGTACAACGAGCCTCTCTGCTCCTTGACCCTCACGAAAAAGGACGCCGTCAGCGGAAAACCTGTGCCCAACACCGAATTTACTTTGAAGGACGGGGACGGAAACATCCTGGCCAGATTCTGCTGACCGGCCTCACTCCCGGAACCACGATTACCGCAAAGGAGGTCAAGGTTCCCAGCGAGGAATATGTCCTGGATGGGCCCCCCAAAAGCATCCTCATCAAGGAGGGAACCGAGGGCCAGCAGCTCACCTTCTACAACAAGCGGGTGGGCGGCCTCGAGCTCATCAAGGTCAGCGAGAGCGACCGCACGAAACGCATCCCGAATGTAAAGTTTGAAATTCGGAAGATGGACGGCGCTCTGGTGGAGACCGTCACCACCGATTCCACAGGCCGGGTACACGTTGACCTGGACGCCGGGGATTACTACGCCGTCGAGATTGAGGCCGGAAAGGGCTTCAAAATCGACGAGACCCCGCAGTATTTCACCGTCCGGGACAACGAATGCACCACCCTGACGGTGACCAACAAGGCCCTCTCGGGTATCCAGATCCACAAGATCGATTCCGTCACAAAAAAGGGAATCTACGGGGTTACCTTCCTCCTCTATGACAGCACGAATACGCCCATCGAGCAGTACACCTCCAATGACCAGGGATTCGTGTACATCGAGGACATCACCGAGGCGGGACGCTACTACCTGCGGGAGCTGGAGAACGAGGGCTATATCACGGACACGCAGATGAAAACCGTCTACGTCAAGCCCGGCGAAGTGACCCTCGTCGAGTGGGAGAACACGCCGATCTCCGGCCAAATCCAGATCACGAAGAAGTCCGCCGACTACAACTCCACTAACGGCCTTCCCGCCGGAACGCTGCTGGAGGGCGCTGTCTTTGAAATCTACGACAAGGCCAGCAACCTCGTGGACACCATCCGCAGCGATGGCCGCGGGCTCGCCGTTTCCCGGCAGCTCCCCCTGGGCCGCTATACCATCCGGAAGGTCAAAGCGCCCGCCAATTACGGTGTGAACGAAACGCCCCTGACCGCCTACCTGGAGCACGAGGGACAGATCGTCCGCTTCGAGGTGACCAACAAGAGCATGTCCACCGGAGTCTCCATCACCAAGACCGGCCCCGCCGAGGCGATGGCTGGCCAGCCCGTGAACTACACCTTCTCCAATATCGCCAACAGCTCCAATGTGCGCCTCGACAATTTCTATTGGAGAGATACCCTGCCCGCCGAGGTCCGGCTGAGTAAGATTGTCACGGGCACCTACAACTTCCCCGGCACCTATAAGATCACCTACCGGGTCAACGGCGGAGAGCCCCAGACCCTGGCGGACAACCTCTCCACCCAGAAGAACTACACCCTCGCCGCCTCCGCCACGGCCCTGGGCCTCGCCAGCAATGAGCGGGTTACGGAAGTCATGTTCGTATTCGGACAGGTCCCCGGAGGCTTCGCTCAGGTGGAGAAGCCGAAGATCTGCTGCATCGCCATTTCCGGCGTCCAGTCCTCTTCCTTCGTGAACAAGGCGGACGTAGGCGGCACCTACAATGGCGTGTGGGTCCAGGCGGTCAGCCGCTGGGTCACCACCATCTACGGCAAGAAGGTCCCCGCGCCCAAGCTGCCCAGAACCGGCTATTGATCCCGCAGCCAGGAGGCCCGTCGTTCGGCGGGCCTCCTATACATTATAAATATATCACTTGCAAAGGAGAAATGTCTATGCTGAAAATTGTCGCAATCGGAAACCTGACCAACGACGTGGAGCTGAAGACGCAGGAAGACGGCAGACCCTACGCCATCCTGCGGATCGCCTCGGACCGGCGCTACCGGACTAAAGACGGAGCCCAGCTCACGGACTTTGTCTCCATCAAGGTCCGGGACCGGCTGGCGGAGCGCTGCGCCGCCATGGCTTACAAGGACTGCAAGCTGGCTGCCGCCGGGGACTTTGAGACCATCGTCTTTGACGAAGACCCCTCCCGCCAGCCCGGCTTCCTCATCAAGTCCAATGATGTGGAGATTCTCTCGCCCAGGAGGGCGGTCCCCGCCGCCATGGCCGCTAGGGCCAATCGGGAGGCCGCCGCCTGCGGGATGCCTGAGAGCGAAGTTGTCCGGCTGAAGCCTGATATTGAGGCCAAGGCAAAGGCGAATATGTCTGCCGGAGGCGGCGACCAAAAAAGTGAAGACGTCAAATCGGGTTCGGCAACATTGCCGAACCCGATTTCTTCCGTGGACACCCGCAAAGAGCTGGCGGAGGCCGTTGGCCTGGGAGAGCGCACCATGGGCAAGGTCATGCAGATCGACGAGCACGCCCCCTCCGCTGTGAAGGAGGCCCTGGACAGCGGGGACCTGTCTGTGAATCAGGGCTACAACATCACCCGTCAGGTCCAGGAGCTGCCGGAGGAGCAGCGGGAGGAGGCCGCCGCCCAGGCGGTGGAACTCCTGAAAGCGAAAAAGGAGGTCCAGG
>CAQVQZ010000099.1 GCA_948902155.1 uncultured Oscillibacter sp. | reverse complement strand
GCAGGGGCCTTGGAATGGTGTCGGTGGTGTTGGCGGTGGTGATGAACATCACCTTCCGCAGGTCCACGGGAATCTCCAGAAAGTGGTCCCGGAAGGCGTGATTCTGCTCGCTGTCCAGCACCTCCAGCAGGGCCGCCGCCGGGTCGCCCCGATAATCGCTGCCCAGCTTGTCGATCTCGTCCAGCAAAAGCAGGGGATTCATAGACCCGCTCCGGCTGATGGCCTCAATGACCCGCCCAGGCATGGAGCCTATGTAGGTCTTTCGGTGGCCCCGGATGTCCGCCTCGTCCCGGACGCCGCCCAGAGAGATCCGGGCCAGCTTCCGGTTCAGCGCCTTGGCCACGCTGATGGCAATGGAGGTCTTGCCCACGCCCGGAGGCCCCACAAGGCAGAGGATCTGCCCCTTGCCCTCCGGATTCATCTGCCGGACGGCGATGGTCTCCAGAATGCGCTCCTTCACCTTCTCCAGGCCATAGTGGTCCTTTTCCAGCACCTTCCGGGCGGCGTCCACGCTGACCCGCTCCCGGGTCTCCGTGTTCCAGGGCATCTCCAGGCACACGTCCAGGTAGTTGCGGATCACCGACGCCTCGGCGCTGCCGTAGGGCTGGCGGGAGAGCTTCCCCGCCTCCTTCAGCAGGTGCTGCTCCGCCTCCTCCTCCAGCTTCAGCTCCAGGATTTTGCGGCAGTAGTCCTCGACGTCGTCCTCGTCGTCGTCCCCCAGCTCGCTTTGCAGCACGCGAATCTGGGTCTTCAAAATCTGCTCCCGCTGGGTCCGGACCAGCTGGTCCCGAATCTTGCCCTCCATCTCGTGCTCGAAGCCCAGGATGCTGCATTCACGGGCCAGCAGGGCGTTCAGCTTCCGCAGGCGGACGAAGGCGTCCAGCTCCTCCAGAATCTCCTGCTTATCCGTGTGGCGCAGGGGGATGTTCTGGGCGATGAAGTCCGCCAGATACCCCGCCTCCCGGTTGTCCAGCACCGCCGTGATGACCTCCTCGGGGATGCTGCCGGACATCTGGGCGTACTCGCTGAACAGGTTCCAGGTCTGGCGGAGCAGGGCCTCCGTCCGGGGGCTGCGGCGGAACGCCTCGGAGGCGGGCTTCTCCAGCACGTCCTCCACCTGAATCTGGAGGTAGGGCGTGATCTGCCAGATGCGCCGCCGGCGGGCCCGCCGGCGGCCCTCCACCATCACCCGGGCGGAGCCGGGGGACAGCCGGAGAATCTGCCGGATGTGGGAGACCGTACCGATCTGATACAGGTCCTTCTCTCCCGGCAGTTCCACGCCGATCTCCCGCTGCGTGACCAGGAATATCTCCTGATCCGCCTCCATGGCGCGCTCCAGCGCGGCAATGGACGTGGGACGCTCCACGTCAAAGGTCAGGTGCATGTGGGGGAAAACCGTCAAGCCGCGAAGAGCCAGGGCAGGAAGGTTTACCGTTGTGCATTCCATAAGGTCACGCTCCTTTCCGCGGGGCCGCCGGAGTCCCGGCGGGAATGGAAGAGAATGGAATTGGGCTGAACAGCCCAAGAGGAAGGAACGTAGCGTCCCTTCCTCCTTTGAGCCGGACGTACAATCCGGTCTCCTTTTGTGCTCAAGATGCGGACTTTGGCGAGGTTTTCCTGGATTTTCCACTGCTTCCCGTGTTCAATTTCACGGAATAGCCCACCTTGTCCGGGTCCTTTGTCAGAATCGGCTGGCCGCTGCCCTCCACGCACTCGCGGGTCACCACCGCCTTGACGATGGTGGGGTCCGAGGGGATGTCGTACATGATCTGGGTCAGCATGCCCTCCATGACGGCCCGGAGGCCCCGCGCGCCGATGTTCCGCTCAATGGCCTTGTCGGCAATGGCGTCCAGGGCGTCGGGCTCGAACTCCAGCTCTACGTCGTCGTACTCCAGCAGCTTCTTGTACTGCTTCACCAGGGCGTTCTTCGGCTCCTGGAGGATGCGGACCAGGTCCTCCCGGCGCAGGCCGTTCAGCGGCGCGATGACCGGCAGGCGGCCCACCAGCTCCGGGATGATGCCGAACTTCAGGATGTCGTGGGGCTGGACCTCGTGGAGGATTTTGCTCAGATCCTTGTCCTTCTTGCCCTGGACGTTGGCTCCGAAGCCGATGCTCTTCTTGTCCAGGCGCTTTTCGATGATCTTCTCCAGGCCGTCGAAAGCGCCGCCGCAGATGAAGAGGATGTTTTTCGTGTTCATCTGGATGAATTCCTGGTGGGGGTGCTTCCGGCCGCCCTGGGGCGGCACGTTGGCCACGGTGCCCTCCACGATTTTCAGCAGGGCCTGCTGCACGCCCTCGCCGGAGACGTCCCGGGTGATGGAGGTGTTTTCGCTCTTCCGGGCGATCTTGTCGATCTCGTCCACGTAGATGATGCCGTGCTCGGCCCGCTCCACGTCGAAGTCCGCAGCCTGGAGCAGGCGGAGGAGGATGTTCTCCACGTCGTCGCCCACGTAGCCCGCCTCGGTGAGGGTGGTGGCGTCGGCAATGGCGAAGGGCACCTTCAGGATGCGGGCCAGGGTCTGGGCGAAGAGCGTCTTGCCGGAGCCCGTGGGGCCCAGCATCAGGATATTGCTCTTTTGCAGCTCCACGTCCTCGTCGCCGCCGAAAAAGATGCGCTTATAGTGGTTGTACACCGCCACAGACAGGGCCACCTTGGCCTCCTCCTGGCCGATGACGTACTGGTCCAGCACGTCCCGGATTTCACGGGGGGTGGGCAGCTGGTCGGGGATGTCCTCCAGCGCCGGTCCGTCCGGCTCGAAGCCGTCGTTTAAAATGCTCATGCACAGGTGGACGCACTCGTCGCAAATACGCACGCCGGGGCCCTGTATCATGCGGTGAATCTGCTGCTCATGCTTGCCGCAGAAGGAACACCGCAGCGTTTTCTTGCCGTCGTCATTCATGCTCTCTTTACCTCGGTTTTCTATACCTTCTTTTTCTTGAAAGAAAAAGAAGCAAAAAGAACTTTAGCGCGCTCTGGGGTCTGGGTTTTGTCTTAGCCTCTGCGACGGCAACCTGGACTCTGCGTTTCGGCGCCGTGCGGGGGCGGGATTAGTCCTCAGCCGGTTTTTCTTCTTTGTTAATCAGGATTTTATCGATCAGGCCGAAGTCCTTGGCCTCCCCGGCGCTCATGAAGTTATCCCGCTCGCAGGCGTCGGTGACCTCTTCCACGGAGCGGCCGGTGTTGGACGCCAGGATGCGGTTCATGCGCTTTTTGATGATCTCCAGCCGCTTCAGGTGGATGGCCATGTCCGTGATCTGGCCCTGGGTGCCGGCGGAGGGCTGGTGGATCATGATCTCCGCGTTGGGCAGGGCGATGCGCTTGCCCTTGGCGCCGGAAGAGAGGAGGAACGCGCCCATGCTGGCCGCCATGCCCACGCAGATGGTGGACACGTCGCACTTGACGTACTGCATGGTGTCATAAATCGCCATGCCGTCCGTGACGGAACCGCCGGGGCTGTTGATATACAGCTGAATGTCCTTGTCCGGGTCCTGGGCCTCCAGGTACAGCAGCTGAGCCACGATCAGGCTGGCCGTGGTGGCGTTGACCTCCTCGCCAAGGAACACGATGCGGTCGTTCAGCAGCCGGGAAAAGATGTCATAGGACCGCTCGCCCCGGTTGGTCTGTTCCACTACATAAGGGACTAAACTCAATTTGATAACCTCCAGTCTTTTGTTGACGCCGCCTCCGCCGGGCGCGGAAGCGCCTTCCGCGTTCTCCGGCGGACTGCCCTTAGAACCATTTTCACATGATACCATAGCGATCTTGTGAAAATGTGTCGAATCTGTGAACATCTAAGTAAAGATTCGTCCATTTTTCTGCGGATGCCGCCCGGAACGGGCGCAAAAGCCCGGTCCCGGCGGCGGGCGTCGTGGAGTTACTCGGCCTCCTTCGCCTCTTCGGCGGCGGCCTCTTCCTCCGTCTTCTTCTTCCGAGGCTTTTTGACGGGCTTCTTTTCCTCAGCGGCAGGCTCCTCGGTTTCCTCGGTCTTCTTTTTGCGGGCGGTCTTCTTGGGCTTCGCCTCTTCGGCGGGCTCTTCCTCGGCGGGCTTCTCCTCCGGCTTGGTGGCCGTGGCGCTCTCCGCTACGATCTCGATGGCCCGGCGGCTGCACACCTGGTCCTTCACCTGGTCCGCCTGGATGTACTTCTTCACCATCTCCACATCCATGCCGAACTGCCCGGCCATCTTTTTATACTCTTCCTCCACGGCCTCGTCGCTGGCCTCGATGTTCTCGGCCTTGATGATGGCCATGACGGCCAGGTCCATCTTCACCTGCCGCAGGGCGGGCTCCTTCGCGTCCTCCAGCAGCTTGGACTCGCTGAGGCCGGTCATCTCCATGTACTGGTCGTAGGGGATGCCCTGCTGGGCGATCTGGGTGCGGAAGTTCTCCAGGAACTGCCGGGCCTGGCCCTCCACCATGGCGTCGGGGATTTCGGCGGTGATGCCCTCGGCCACCTGCTCCATCAGCGCGTCCTCAAAGGCCCGCTGGGCGTCCTTCTCCCGGTCCTCGGCGATCTGCTTCTCCAGGTCCGCCTTCAGCTCGTCCAGGGTGTCGAACTCGCTGACGTCCTTGGCGAACTCGTCGTCCAGGGCGGGGACTTCCTTTTCCTTGACCTCGTGGCACTTGACCTTGAAGACCACGGCCTTCCCGGCCAGCTCCGCGTGGTAGTCCTCGGGGAAGGTGATGTCGATGTCCTTCTCGTCGCCGGCCTTCATGCCCGCCACCTGCTCCTCGAAACCGGGGACGAAGCTGTGGGAACCCAGCTCCAGGCTGTGGTTGCTCCCCTTCCCGCCGTCGAAGGGCTTGCCGTCCAGGAAGCCCTCGAAGTCGATGACGGCGGTGTCGCCCTCCTTGGCCTCCCGCTCCACGGACACCAGGCGGGTGTTCCGGTCGGTGAGGGTCTGGAGGCGGCGGGCCACGTCTTCGGCGGTGACCTGGACCTCTTCCTTGGGGGCGGTCAGGCCCTTATACTGGCCCAGGGTGACCTCGGGATACACGGGCGCGACAGCCTTGAAGGTAAAGCCCTGCCGGGTGCACTCGCCCACCAGCTCAACGGAGGGATAGCCCACCACGTTCAGCTCCTTCTCCTTCACGGCGGCCTCGTAGGCGTCGGGGAAAGCGATGTTGATGGCCTCGTCAAAGAAGACCTCCACGCCGTACATGCCCTCGATGATCTTCCGGGGGGCCTTGCCGGGGCGGAAGCCAGGGACCTTGATCTTGCCCCGGGTTTTCCGGTATGCCTTTTCGATGGCGGCCTCAAACTCCGGGGCCTCCACCTCGATGGTCAGCGCGACCTGACTCTTTTCAAGCTTTTCGCAGCTCTTCACACTCATGTTTGTTTTCCTCCGTTCATTCCCGGCTCTCCGCGCTTTCCCAGAAGGCGCATCCGGGCAGCTGAGCCTGTTTGATAAATGGCAAAATGCCCAAGGGCGAGAGATTTTTGCGCCGGTCAAGGCGAATTTTCGCGGGCGGGCTTCCGCCCGGCAAGAAAATTTAACGCGGAGCGGCGGAAAAAGCTCCGCCATTTGGGCGTTTTGACACTTTTCAAACAGGCTCTAAGTATTCTAACAGAAAAATATTGAAAATACCAGCCTTTTTTCCTTTAATCACAAATTTTTTTCGGAACAAAGCCCAGATAGTCGGCGGAGATGAGGGAAAAGTCCGTTTCACCCCGTTTTCCCTCCCACCTCCGGCGGATGGCGTGGCCGTGAAGGTGGCCGTAGCAGCACTGCAAGACGCGGTAGTTTGCCAGCGTCTCCAGGATTTCCGGGCAGGCATAGCCCTGGTACAGAGGCGGGTAGTGGAGGAAGCACAGGATGGGCCGCTCCCCCGCCGCCCGCAGGGACGCCTCCAGGCGGCCCACCTCCCGGTTCAGGACCTTGACGTTATGGGCGTCCTCCTCCAGGAACCAGCCCCTTGTGCCGCAGACGGCCCAGTCCCCGTAGGGCACGCTGGCGTTGTGGAGGATGTCCAGGGTATGGATGCCCTTCTCGTCAAAGAAGCGGTGGAGCTTGGCGGCGGTGGTCCACCAGTAGTCGTGGTTGCCCTTGACCAGGTACTTCTTGCAGGGGAACCGGTCCAGAAAGCGGAAATCCGCCTCCGCCTCCTCCAGGCTCATGCCCCAGGAGGTGTCTCCGGCCAGGATCAGGACGTCCTCCGCCGTCAGGGCCCCCAGGCTCTCCGCGATGCGCTCCGTGTAGTTCTCCCAGGCGGGGCCGAAGACTTCCATTGACTTATTGGCCGTCAGGGAGAGATGCAGGTCCCCGATCGCGTACAGGCCCACAATACCACTCCCCTTTCCAGTAGTCATTCTTTTTCTTGAAAGAAAAAGAATCAAAAAGAACTTTTGCGCGCTCTGATGGTCTGGTGATGTTCCAAGCCGAAGCGACGGCAACCGAATCTCTGCTTTGAGGGGCTTAGTTTTGAAGCTTTTCCGAAAACGGGTCTTCGTAAACCAGTTCCGCGCCGCAATAGCGGCACCAGTGGGGGCCCCGCCGCCAGGGCGCGGCCATGCCCTTCCCGCAGCCGGGACAGCTCAGGTGCTTCGCCGCCAGGAATCCTCCGACGCCCCAGACCGCCAGGCCCGCCAGAAGCAGGAAACCCCCGAAGCCGTTCAGGCTCACGCGGGTCTGGACGTCCTGGGACCGGACCGACGCCGTCAGCGCCAGGAGGCTCAGGGCCATCAGGACGGTCCCGCCCGCGGCCAGGGCGAAGGTGATCCGGGCCCAGCTTCGTTTCAGCGTCAGCCGCGCCCGCGGGGACGGCGGGGCCGGTTCCTCCGGCCCGTCGTCGAAGGGCAGGGGCTCGCCGCAATGGGCGCAGTAGCGCTGTCCCCGGTAGGTCCATTCCTGGGGCGCGCCTCCCTTCCCGCAGCGGGGGCAACGGGACGCCCGGTCCCAGGCCAGGAGGGCCAGGAGCATCAGGGCAATGCCCAGATACCCCGGCCACTCCGCCGCGAGGCCGTACCGCTCCCGCAGTCCCCGCCGGAAGAAAACGTCGAACAGCACCAGCCCCCAGCCCGCGTAATGCGCCGCCAGAGTTGCCCGAGACAAGCTCCGCTTCAAAGGCTTCATGCTCCCGCCTCTTTTCTTATTTCAGGAAATCCAGCACCACGCTGTCCATCTCCGCTTTCTCCGCCGTCAGGTCGAAGCGGCGGGCCTTGCCCTTCAGCGCCGCCAGACGCCGGGGGACGGATACGCCGGTCACGGCGTTCAGCTGGTCCAGCAGCTCCACGCCGTCTCCCTCGGGCGTCTCGCCGATGGCCTCCAGCACGTGGTCGCAGAACTTATAAGGGGACGCGGTGGAGACGAAGACCGTGGGGGTCTGGTCCCCGGTTTCCCTCCGGTACTGCTCCAGGACCCCCGCCGCCACGGCGGTGTGGGTGTCGATGAGGTAGCCGTATTCCTTGTAGTGCTTCGCGATGGCGGCGGCGGTGTCCTCTTCGCCGCAGAAGCCGCCCCAGAACTGCTTCCGGAGGGCCGCCTTGATGGGCTCCGAGACCTCGTAGCGGCCGTCCTTCGCCAGGGACTCCATGTAGCCCCGGACTTCCGCGTCGTTCTCCCCGGAGAGGTGGAACAGGAGGCGCTCCAGATTGCTGGAGACCAGGATGTCCATGGAGGGGCTCATGGTGTTGTGGAAGGGGCGGTTCTTGTCGTACACGCCGGTGCGGAGGAAGTCTGCCAGCACGTCGTTCCGGTTGGAGGCGCAGATCAGCTTCCCCACCGGAAGGCCCATGCGCCCGGCGTAGTACGCCGCCAGGATGTCGCCGAAGTTGCCGGTGGGCACGCAGAAGTTCACCTTGTCCCCCGCCTGGATCTCCCCGTCCCGGAGCAGGTCGCAGTAGGCGGAGATGTAATAGACCACCTGGGGCAGGATGCGGCCCCAGTTGATGGAGTTGGCGGAGGACAGGAGATAACCCCGGTCCGCCAGTGTCTTCCGGATTTCCCCGTCGGAAAAAATGCGCTTCACGCCCGCCTGGGCGTCGTCGAAGTTGCCTTCCACGGCGCAGACGCCAACGTTTTCCCCGTCCTGGGTAACCATCTGGGCCTCCTGGACCTTGGACACGCCGTCCTTGGGATAGAAGACCATGATTTTGGTCTGGGGCACATTGGCGAAGCCCTCCATAGCGGCCTTTCCGGTATCCCCGGAAGTCGCCACCAGGATGCAGACCGTCTTGTCCTCCCCGGTCTTCCGCAGGGCGGCGGAGAGGAGCTGGGGCAGCATTTGCAGGGCCATGTCCTTG
>CAQVQZ010000098.1 GCA_948902155.1 uncultured Oscillibacter sp. | reverse complement strand
TGTACTTCTTGTTGTTCACGCCCATGACGAACATCGGGGTGTCGTCCTTGGAGGGGGCGCCCATGATGACGTGCTTGGCTCCGGCCTTGATGTGGCCCTCGCACTTGCTCTTTTCCAGGTGCTGGCCGGTGCACTCGCAGATATACTCGGCGCCAACGGTGCTCCAGGGGATGTCGCCGACTTCCTTGGCGGTGAAGACCTTGAACTCCTTGCCGTCCACCACCAGGGCGTCGGCGGTGTAAGAGACCTCGCCGGGGAAGCGGCCGTGGACGCTGTCATACTTCAGCATGTAGGCCATATACTCGGGGTTCATGAAGGGGTCGTTCAGGCCGACGACCTCGACGTCGTCGCGCTTCAGGGCGGCGCGGAACACGATGCGGCCGATGCGGCCAAAACCATTGATGCCGATTTTCGCTTTCATAATACAGGAGCTCCTTTCGAAATTTTGGTACAAATTGCACCGGAATACCATATAAACGATTGCGTAAACGATTTGTTTGCTTGATTTCCAGAAGTATACTACCACAACGTGAAGTTTTTGGCAATCATCATTTCAAACAACAATTTGAAAGGCCCATTGTGAATTTTTGATAATAAAGTATTGGTTTTCCAGGGCAGCCGGAAGCCCGCCGGGCATCCACCTGGAGAAGGATTTCCAGAAGAGCGAAAATTATGCGTCCTCCGGCAGGAATCGGCGGAAATGCGGAACGGATTTTGGACAATTCTTCCAAAAAAATGCAGGGCGCATTATGCAAATTATGAAAACCTGCGAAAAGGTTGATCTTTTCCCGGCAAGGGCTTGCAAGCCCTGTAAAAATGTGTTATCTTTTTAAAAGAATAACGAAAAGGAGGGTCCGCCATGCGCCAGCGCAGTCCCCGCTGTGTGGTGTCCTTTCACACCACCGCCGGAGCCATGGCGGCGGAGCGCCTCTGCCGCCGGGAGGGGCTGGAAGGGAGGCTGATTTCCGTGCCCAGAAGCGTTACGTCCGACTGCGGCATCGCCTGGTCCGCGCCGCCGGAGCTGCGGGAAGTCCTGGAGAGGCGCCTCCGGGAGGCGGGCATTGAGGCCGCGGGGTTCCACGACCTGCTGCTGTGACGCTTTTTTAGCGCACCGTTATTCTGGAAAAAGAATTTCGACAGGGGGAGAAACCATATGAAAGAAAACGCCTTTGTCCGCCGCTACGGCTTGATGATTCTGGCCGGCGCAGTGGTGGGTGCGGCGGCGCTGCTTCTGACCGCCGCCGGAAATCCGAAGAACATGGGCTTCTGCATCGCCTGCTTCGAGCGGGACATTGCCGGGGCCCTGGGCCTCCACAGCGCGGGGAAGGTCCAGTACATCCGCCCGGAGATCATCGGCATCGTCCTGGGGGCCATGCTCTCGGCCTTCGCCTTCCGGGAGTTTAAGGCCAGGGCGGGCTCCTGCCCCGCCACCCGCTTCGTCCTGGGGCTGTTTGTCATGATCGGCGCGCTGGCCTTCCTGGGGTGCCCCCTGCGGATGGTCATCCGCCTGGGCGGGGGGGACCTCACCGCCGTGGCGGGGCTGCTGGGCTTCCTGGCGGGCATCCTGGCGGGCGTGGTCTTTTTGAAGAAGGGGTTCTCCCTGGGCCGGGCCTATCCCGTCAAAATGGGAGAGGGCCTGGCGCTGCCCGCCGTGATGGCGGGGCTGCTGGCCCTGCTTCTGCTGGCCCCGGGCCTCTTGAAGTTCTCCGAGGAGGGGCCGGGCTCCATGCGGGCCTTCTGGCTGGTGTCCCTGGCCGTCGGGCTGGCGGTGGGCTTCCTCGCCCAGAGGAGCCGCCTGTGCATGGCGGGGGGCCTCCGGGACGCGTTCCTGCTCCGGGATTTCACGCTGCTGGCGGGCTTTCTGACCATTTGGATCACCGTCACTGTCGGGAACCTGATCGCGGGGAACTATAACCTCTCCATGCTCTCCCAGCCTGTGGCCCACAGCCAGCACCTCTGGTCCTTCCTGGGCATGGCCCTGGCGGGCTGGGGCTCCATCCTTCTGGGGGGCTGCCCCCTGCGGCAGCTGATCCTGGCGGGAGAGGGCAACGGCGACGCGGCCGTGACGGTGCTGGGCATGATTGCAGGCGCGGCCATTGCCCACAATTTCGGCCTGGCGGGGAATCCGGACAGCACGGCGGACGGCGTCTATCAGGTGGGCGGCATCGGCGCCGCGGGCATGATCGCCGTGGCCGCCGGGTTTGCGGTGCTGCTGGCCGTCAGCCTGCTCCATCTTCCCGGAAAGGAGGAAGCGTGATGATCGACGCGAGAGGACTGTCCTGCCCCATGCCGGTGGTCATGACCCAGAAGGCCATTCAAAAGGACGCCCCCGCCGTGCTGGAGGTTCTGGTGGACGCCCAGGTTGCGGTGGAGAACGTCACCCGCTACGCCCAGTCGCAGGGCTACCGGACGGCGGTGGAGCCCCAGGGGCCGGACTTTAAGCTGACGCTGAACAAGTGAATTTTCCGGAAGCCGCGCACGAGGACCCCCTGGGGCCCTCGTGCGTTTTTCGGGCGCCCGATGCGCACGGGCCCGCCGGGCGGGAGGGGGCAAACGCCAACTCCCTGCAGCTTCGGGCACAAAGCAGAGCCCAGCGCCTGTATTCACGGAAGCAGCCTCACCGCCAGCGGGCAGAGCAGGGCGGTCAGAACGCCCGCCACGGCAATGGACAGGCTGCTCATGGCCCCTTCCACCGGCCCGAGCTCCATGGCCCGGGCGGTGCCGATGGCGTGGGCGGCGGAACCAATGCCCACCCCCCTGGCGACGGGGTCCGTAATCCGGAAGCATCTGCACACGGTTTGGGCGGTGAGGTTCCCGAAAATGCCCGTCAGAATGATGACGGCGGTGGTCAGGGCGGGGATGCCCCCCAGCTCGGCGGAGACGTCCGCGCCGATGGCGGTGGTGACGGACTTGGGCAGCAGGCTGACGGCGGCGGCGCGGTCCGTCCGAAACGCCCAGGCCAGGAGCAGGACGGCTCCTATGCTGACCACGGCCCCGGCCACGATGCCGGAGAGAATGGCGGCGGTGTTTTTCCGCAGGGCCTCCCACTGCTCGTACAGCGGCACGGCCAGGCTGACGGTGGCGGGGAGGAGGAGCCCGCTCACCAGACCGGCGCTGGCCTGATAGTCCGGGTAGGGAATCCGGCAGAGCCGGAGAAACAGGATGACAAACAGGCTCCCCAGCAGCAGGGGGTTGCACCAGGCCCGTCCGGTTTTCTTCTGGAGAAGGGTCCCCAGGGCGAAGGCCCCTATGGTCAAAAGCGTGCCCCAGACCGCCCCCTGGGTCAGCAGCTCAGCCATGGCGGGCCTCCTTCCGGCGGATTACCGCCTGGGTGACCCGTCCGGCGGCGGCCATGACCAGCACGGTCACCAGGGCGACGGCCAGGACGACGGGAAGCCAGACCTCTGCCAGCAGGGGCCCCAGCTCCATGATTCCGGCGGCCCCGGGAACAAAGAGGAGGGGAAAGACGGCGATCAGAAAGCCGGCGGCGTCCTTCACCTGTTCCAGCTTCACCGCCCCGGCCTTCAGCGCCGCCAGCAGCAGCGCCAGGCCGTAAATGCTGGCGGGAATGGGAAGGGGCAGAAGGGCATGGAGAATCTCGCCCAGGAAGCAGAAGACCAGGATACGCAGGAATTGGAAGATGTAGCTCATACAAGCACCTCGCTTTGGAGTCGTGGGGGAACGCGCCGGACAAGTCCAGTATACAGGCATCCTGCGGAAAGTCAACCTGAAATGGGAACCGCTTCCACCCCTCCCGGCTTTTCACAAAGGCCGCGGGGCGCTATGGACGGTCCGGAGTCCCTTCCTCCCTGCGCCGCTGCCCGGAGCCCTCCAAAAATTCCGGCCCGCCGCTGTGGACCTTTGGCAGGTCCGACAGACTTTGCCCTTTTTTCGGTTCTCCATTGACATCAGGACTTGAAAGTGCTAATATACTGTTCATCCCGATATGATTCAGAAAGGGGCGCGGACAATGAGCATCCAGGGTTTCCGAATGCAGGGCGGCATGTGCATGGACATGATGCATGTCCGGGGTTCTTTGCGCTCACTTGCCGCCTGCCCGAAACACCGGGGGATTGTTTGACCTGACGCGCCGCGCCATTTCAACGACCGCCGAACGAAGCGGGGAGCTGTGGGCTCCCCGCTTTTTTGCGCCTTAAAGGAGGTATTCGCTTGATCGAACTCAACCATATTTCCAAGGACTTCGGCGCCGGCCGGCGGCAGGTCCACGCCGTCCGGGACGTCTCCCTCTCCATTGAGAAGGGCGAGATCTTCGGCATCATCGGCTTTTCCGGGGCGGGAAAGTCCACCCTGGTCCGGTGCGTGAACCTGCTGGAGCGGCCCACCGCCGGAACCGTGACGGTGGACGGGCGGGAGCTGACGGCCCTTTCCGCAAAGGAGCTCCGGCAGGCCCGGAGGAAGATCGGCATGATCTTCCAGCACTTTAACCTCATGCCCTCCCGGACGGTGTTCGGCAACGTGGCCTATCCCCTCCGGGGCAGCGGCCTGAGCAAGGCGGAAATCCGGGAGAAGGTCCAAAAGCTCCTGGACCTGGTGGAGATCGGGGACAAGGCGGACGCCTATCCCCGGCAGCTCTCCGGCGGGCAGAAGCAGCGGGTGGCCATCGCCCGGGCCCTGGCCAACGACCCCAGCGTCCTCCTCTGCGACGAGGCCACGTCCGCCCTGGACCCCCAGACCACCAAGGCCATCCTCTCCCTCATCAAGCACTTGAACGAGACTCTGGGCATCACCGTGGTGGTCATCACCCACGAGATGGCCGTGGTGAAGGAGATCTGCGGCCGGGTGGCCGTCATGGAGCAGGGCCGGGTGGTGGAGCAGGGGGAGGCGTTCTCCATCTTCGCCAAGCCCAAAGAGCCCGTCACCCGGAGCTTCATCCGCACCACCTCCAACCTCCAGAAGATCGAGGAGCTCATCGCCCAGGACTCCCCCATCGTCCGTCTCAAGCCCGGGGAGCTCATCGTCCGGCTGAACTACGTGGAGCGGAGTCCCTCGGAGCCCGTGATCTCGGAGGCGTCCCTGCGGTACGGCGTGGTGCTGAACATCATCTTCGCCGACATCGAAATCGTCCAGGGGGCCCCCATCGGCGGCACGGTGGCCATCATCGGCGGAGAGCGGGAGAAGGTCACGGCGGCGGTGAAATACCTGATCGAAAAAAACGTAGGCGTGGAGGTGCTGAAGGATGCGAGAGACGCTGATTAACTGGATGCCCCATGTGATGGAGCAGCTTCCCGATTTGTGGGAGGCCCTGGCGGACACGCTGCTGATGGTGCTGTGGTCCGGGGCCGTCTCCTTCCTGCTGGGGCTGTTCCTGGGGGTGCTGCTGACGGTGACGAAGCCCGGGGCCATTCTGGAGAACAAGCCCCTGTACCAGACCGTGGACAAGGCCGTCAGCCTGTTCCGGTCCATCCCCTTCATCATCCTGCTGACCTGGGTCATGCCCCTGTCCCGGGCCCTGATGGGGACGACGCTGTACGTCCGGGGCGCTAT
Organism: uncultured Oscillibacter sp.; assembly: GCA_948902155.1. The sequence goes on along the minus strand of CAQVQZ010000098.1, from coordinate 2,740 downwards.
CGTGCCCCTGGTCTTCGGGTCGGTGCCCTTCTTCTCCCGGCAGGTGGAAAGCGCTTTGGCGGAGCTGGACCACGGGCTTGTGGAAGCGGCCCTCTCCATGGGGTCCAGCCCCTGGGAGATCATCTTCCGGGTTTACCTCCGGGAGAGCGTGGCGGCCATCGCCCGGGGGACCACCATCACCCTGGTGAGCCTTTTGAACCTGACGGCCATGGCCGGCGTGGTGGGGGCCGGGGGCCTGGGGGACTTTGCCGTCCGCTACGGCCATGACCGGAACTGGGCCGACATCACCAATGTGACGGTGGTGCTGCTGGTACTCATCGTCTGCATCATCGAATTCATCGGAGGCCGGGTGGTGAAAAAGACCACCCACTGACGGCCCCGGTCCATACGAATCTGTCTTTAATTTTTAGGAGGAACCGCTCTATGAAACGCACGAACATTCTCACCCTGACCCTGGCGCTGATCCTGGCCCTGACCGCCTGCGGCTCCAAGCCCGCCGGAGACTCCGGCGGCTCCGCCGCTTCCGAGCCCGTCACCATCCAGCTGGGCGTAGTGGGCGGCATCTACGAGGACCTGTGGACGCCCGCCCAGGAGGCCCTGAAGGCGGAGAACATCAACCTGGAGTTTGTCCAGTTCTCCGACTACGTCACTCCCAACAACGCCCTGGCCAACGGCGAAATCGACCTGAACGCCTTCCAGCACCGCATCTACCTCCAGAGCGAGGTGGAGAGCTACGGCTATGAGATCGAGACGATCGGAAACACCTTCATCATTCCCCTGAACATCTACTCCGACAAGGTTTCCTCCGTGGAGGAGCTGAAGGACGGCGACGTGGTGGCCATCCCCGACGACCTGACCAACGGCGGCCGGGCCCTGAAGGTCCTGGAGGCGGCGGGGCTCATCGCCCTGGACGCCGGGGCGGGGTTCAGCCCCACGGTGGACGACATCACGGCCTACCATACCGCCATTGAGATCGAGGAGCTGAAAGCCAACGTCATCCCCTCCGTCCTGCCGGACGTGGCCGCCGCCGTGGTGAACGGGAACTACGCCCTGGACTTCGGCCTGAAAACCGAGGAGGCCATCTACAAGGACTCCGTCCTGGACGTGGAGGAGTACTGGTGCCTGGTGGCCGCCCGGAGCGCGGACCTCAGCGACCCCGCCAAGGTGGAAACCTATCAGAAGGTGGTCAGGGCCTTCCAGAGCGAGGCCACGGAGAAGGTCTTCAACGAGGACTACGGCGGATACTTCATCGCCGTGGGCTGGGACCAGGACCTGCTGGCGCAGTAAAAAAACGTCTGCGGAGCCCCCTCCGCCCGGGAGGGGGCTTCCCCGGAACAGGAGGAATTTACAATGCAGATCAACCGGCAGGCCCTCCGGGACGTCGTCGCCGACGAGTCCCGCCTGGTCTTTGACAACATTCCGGCGGAGTACCTCACCGACGCCCTGGGCCGCCTCCGCGGCGAGGCGGCGGCGCTGGTGTTTCCCCTCTCCACGGAGGAGGTCGGCGGCGTCCTGCGGTACGCCCATGAGCACCAAATTCCCGTCACCCCCCGGGGGGCGGGGACCAATCTGGTGGGCTCCACCGTGCCCCTCCAGGGCGGGATTATCTTGGACCTCTCCCGGATGAACCGGATTTTGGAGCTGGACCGGGACACCTTGACTATCACCGTGGAGCCGGGTATCCTGCTCCAGGACCTCCAGGCCTATGTGGAGGGGGAGGGCCTTTTCTACCCGCCGGACCCCGGCGAGAAGGCCTCCAGCCTGGGGGGCAACATCAGCACCAACGCCGGAGGCATGCGGGCGGTGAAGTACGGCGTCACCCGGGACTACGTCCGGGGGTTGGAAGTGGTTCTGGCGGACGGCACGGTCCTCCAGGTGGGCGGCAGGCAGGTGAAGGACGCCAGCGGCCTGAGCCTCAAGCACCTGCTCATCGGCTCCGAGGGCACCCTGGCGGTCATTACGAAGTGTGTCCTCCGCCTCCTGCCCAAGCCGGAATGTTCCGTCAGCGTCCTGGTGCCCTACGGGGACCTGGGCACGGGTATCCGCGGCGTCCTGACCATCCTCCAGGCCGACGCGAACCCCACGGCGGTGGAGTTCATGGAGCGGAAGGTGGTGGCCCTGGGCGAGGAGTTTTCCGGCGTACAGTACCCCTGTCCCCAGGCGGGGAGCTATATCCTCCTGACCTTCGACGGACAGGAAAACGAGGTGGAGGCCAACCTGGAGCGGGTCCGGGCCCTGGCTCTGGCCAATGGAGCGCTGGACTACGCGGTGCTGGAGGACCCCGCCCAGGCGGCGGATATCTGGAAGGTCCGGGGCGCCCTGGTGAAGGCCGTGGAGGCCGTCAGCGAGCAGGAGCCCGTGGACATTGTGGTGCCCATCAGCCGCACGGCGGACTTTATCGCCTTTGTCAACGAGCTGGAGGCCGCCTCCGGCGTGCGGATGGTCAGCTTCGGCCACGCCGGGGACGGCAACGTCCACCTCTGCGTGGTCCGGGGGGACCGGGACGCAGAAACCTGGGAGCGGGAGCTCCACGCCGTCATGGACCGGGCCTATCACAAAGCCTACGAGCTGGGGGGCGTGGCCTCCGGAGAGCACGGCATCGGCGTTTCCAAGCGGCGCTATTTCCTCCGGGAGTCCAACCGGGAAAACCTCATCGTCATGAACCAAATCAAGGACGCCCTGGACCCCCTGCACATCCTGAACGACCAAAAATCCTACATTGGAGGGCACGACCATGCAG
>CAQVQZ010000097.1 GCA_948902155.1 uncultured Oscillibacter sp. | reverse complement strand
CGGCGCGGCCATCTCCTCCGGCATGGGCACCTGCGGCCTGGTGGGCCCCATCGGCTGCATCACCGGCTGGCTGAGCCCCTCCGAGGGCGCTCTGGCCCAGGGCGAGGTGGCCATCTCCGCCGGCGCGATGGACTGGATCGGCCTGATTGTGATTTCCGTGGTCATCCCCGCCGTGGTGGCGTGGCTGACCTCCGAGTTCATGCGCAAGCAGGGCCTGATCAAGGAGAACGACTATAAGCTTCCGGACTGATCCCCTATGGTTCTCCAGACGATAGACGGCCGTTATCCGTCACGATTCGCGGAGTGCTGCGCACAGATTTGAGTTATCCATCCATCGGTCTCCCGCCCCGGCGGACAGCCGGGGCGGGAAGGCCGGAACTTAGGGACGCGTGAACCCCGGCGTCATGGGAAGACGCCAACCGACGGCGCCGCCGGAACCGGCGGAGGAGCCGCAAATAAACATACTGCCGCGGGGACCGCGGCGGAAGGGAGTCAATTATGGCGACTTTGGTAATCAAGAACATTGGTACGATTGTTTCCGGTGACATCAACAAGCCTATTCTCGAGGGCAGCGTCATTGTTGTCGAAGACAACCTGATCTCTGCGATCGGCGGCGAAGAGCTCCTCGCTAACATTGGGGACGCGACTGTCGTGGACGCCAACGGCACGACGGTCACCCCCGGCCTGTGGGATACCCACGTACACGTCACCTCCGGTGACTACGGTACGCGTCAGAAGACGGTGGGCTATATTGAAAGCGCGAAAAACGGCGGCGTGACCACCATGATCTCCGCCGGCGAATGCCATACGCCGGGCCGTCCCAAGGACCCCTCCGGCACGAAGGCCCTGGCCATCGTGGGCCACAAGAGCTTTGCCAACGCCCATCCCGGCGGCGTCAAGGTCGAGGGCGGCGCGCTGATCATGGAAAAGGGCCTGGTGGAGCAGGACTTTGAGGACCTGGCCAAGGAAGGCGTGTGGATCGTGGGCGAGATCGGCCTCGGTTCCGTCAACAACCCCGAGCTGGCGGCTCCCATGGTGGAGTGGGCCCATAAGAACGGCTTCAAGGTCCAGATGCACACCGGCGGCACCTCCATCCCCGGCAGCTCCACCGTGACGGCGGACGACGTTATCAAGACGAAGCCGGACGTGGTGTCCCACATCAACGGCGGCCCCACCGCCATCCCCGCCCACGAGGTGGACCGGATTATGGACGAGACGTCGTTTGCCATGGAGATCGTCCAGTGCGGCAACCCCAAGATCGCGGACTACGTGCTCCGCCGCGCCGCAGAGAAGGGCCAGCTGGGCCGTGTGGTCTTCGGCAACGACGCCCCCTCCGGCACCGGCATCATCCCCCTGGGCATCCTGCGGAACATCTCTTTCGCCGCTTCCATGTCCGGCATTGACCCGGCGGTGGCCGTGGCCATGGCCACCGGCAACCCGGCGAAGGTCTATGACCGCCTGAACCGCGGCACCATCGCTGTGGGCAAGGAGGCCGACCTGCTGATCATGGACACCCCCATGGGTTCCGTGGCCGAGGACGCCCTGGGCGCTTTCGCCGCCGGCGACATCCCGGGCCTGAGCTACGTCATCATCGACGGCAAGATCAACGTCAAGAAGAGCAGCAACACGCCTCCCGCCAGCCGGAAGCCCTGCTGAGCGGCGCGTCCCTCATTGCCTGCATGTATCAATTTTAAATAGGAGGAATCATCATGAAAGAGCCTGTCATCCGTAAAATCGTCACCAATCTGGAAGAAATCTACATCGAGGGCGGCGCGGGCATGCCCGTGGAGAACGGCGACAAGAAGTGCCTGAAGACCGTCGCCGTGGCGGCCGTCATCAAGAACCCCTACGCCGGCAAGTGGCAGGAGGACCTGAGCGAGCTGACCGAGTACGGCGAGTACCTGGGCGATCTGCTGACCCGCAAGGGCGCGGAGCTGCTGGGCGTGGAGAACGTGGAGACCTACGGCAAGGGCTGCCTGGTGGGCGTGGACGGTGAGCTGGAGCATTCCTCCGCCATGCTGCACCCCAAGGCGGGCAAGACCATCCGCGGCGCCATCGGCGGCGGCAAGTCCATCATCCCCTCCAATGAGAAGGTGGCGGGCGTGGGCGCTTCCCTGGACGTGTCCATCCACTTCAAGGATGCCGCTTTCGTGCGCACCCATTACGGCTCCATCGAAGTCCGGGTGCCCGACGCCCCCAAGGCGGACGAGATCGTCATGGCCGTGGTGCTGAGCGACGGCGGACGTCCCCATGCCACGGTGAACGGCGCCGGCCGGATCGGTGGCCTGCAGAAGTCCGAGGCCAAGTGCGAGGACGGCCTGCGCTGATGCGCCGGGTTTGACCGAAGGGCAAAAGCTGAGATGTTGAAAGGGCCGGGTCCACAGGACCCGGCCCTTTGCCGTGCTTCCCTTGAAAAGGAAAAGAGGAATGTTTTCCGACGATGCGGCGAAGGGGTTTCCCTTCAGCAGCCATTCTCCCGGATGGTTTCGTCCTCAACCGCCTTTCTTTCAAAGGGTCCTCTGATGTAGGGGCGGCTATCAGCCGCCTGTTCCTCTGCAAGCGCCAGGGCCTTGGAGAAGGAAACCCCAACCACTGCATTCGGCATCGCCAGCCCCCTTTTCAAGGGGCTAAGGCGATGGTGTGCTGGAACGGATGGGATTGGATGCCCAGGCCGGAATTTTAAGACAAATGTTACAGTCTGCCCGGCAATCCGCCGGGCAGGCTGGTTTTCTTTGGGAAACGCAGGGGGGATATTCCATGTGAACCGTTGAAAATGCTGGGATATCAGCCGCCGCCAAACAGCCCCTCCGGCAGCCGGATATCCTCCCTGGGCACCTTTTCCCAGTCGAAGCACTCCAGCAGCCCCTCCGCCGTCCGGGGCTCCCCGGAGGGGTGGAAGCCCGCCAGCTGGGCCAGCTTCCCCAGCAGCTCCTCCGCCGTGACCCGGCCCCGGAGGCTGTCCAGCCCCGCGTCGGCGTCCCGCTTGGACAGCCGCCGTCCGTCGGGGGCCAGCAGGAGGGGGAAGTGGAAAAACTCCGGCGGCGTCAGGCCCAGCAGGTGGTAGAGGTAAAGCTGCCGGGGCGTGGAGGACAGCAGGTCCGCCCCCCGGACCACCTCTGTCACCCCCATGGCGGCGTCGTCCACCACCACGGCCAGCTGGTAGGCGAACATGCCGTCGGAGCGGCGGAGCAGGAAATCCCCGCAGTCCCGGTCCAGCCGCTGGCGGCAGGGGCCCATGTGCCCGTCGGTGAAGCCCCATTCCTCCTCAGGCGCCCGGAGCCGCAGGGCGGGGGAGCGCCCTTTGGCCCGCTCCGCCCGCTGGGCGGGGGTCAGGTTCCGGCAGGTCCCGGCGTAGACGGTGAGGCCGTCCTCCCGGTGGGGGGCGCTGGCGGCGTGGAGCTCCGCACGGGTGCAGAAGCAGGGGTAGACCAGCCCCTGGGCCTCCAGCCGCTCCAGAGCGGCCTGGTAAAGGGCGGTCCGCCGGCTCTGAAAATAGGGTTCGTCCGGCCCGCCGGCCTCCGGGCCCTGGTCCCAGTCCAGGCCCAGCCAGCGGAGGTCTTCGATCATCTGCTCCGCGTAGCGCCGGGGGCAGCGGGCGGTGTCCAGGTCCTCGATGCGCAGGACCACCCGACCGCCCTTCTGCCGGGCGCTGAGCCAGGCCAGGAGGCAGCAGAGGATGTTGCCCAGGTGGATGCGCCCGCTGGGGGAGGGGGCGAAGCGGCCTGTGGTCATAAAACGGCCCTCCTGTCTCAAGAGTGGAGAAAACGGCTCAAAAGGCGAACCCTCCCGAGCCGTTTTCGTAAATGTCAAACTGCGCGCGTCACTCCATAGAGATAATATAGTAATAGACGGGCTGTCCGCCGGAGAGGACCATGACCTCCGCGCCGGGACAGGCGTCCTGGAAGAGCTTCCCGGCCTGCTGGGCGTCCTCCTCCTTCACGTCCTCCCCGGAGTACAGGGAGATGAAGGACGCGCTCCGCCCGGCGGCGTCCGCCGCCAGCTTCTCCAGCAGCGTGTGGAGGGACTGGTCGGTGCCGAAGAGCTTGCCTTCCTCCAGCGCCAGGTAATCTCCCTCCTTGATATCAAAGCCGTCGAAGTCCGAATCCCTGGCGGCGTAGGTGATCTGGGCCGTGGTGACGCCGGAGAGGCTCTCCGTCGTGGCGTCGGTGATGCTCTGGGCGTCGGGGGCCTCAAAGTCCACGTTCATCATGGCGGTGATGCCCTGGGGCACCGTCTTGGTGGGGATGACCACCACGTTTTTCTCCGTCAGCGCCGCGCACTGCTGGGCGGCCATGATGATGTTGCCGTTGTTGGGCAGGACGAAGACCGTCTCGGCGGGGATCTGGTCCACCCCCGCCAGGATGCTCTCGGTGGAGGGGTTCATGGTCTGCCCGCCGGACACCACGCTGTCCACGCCCAGGTCCTGGAAGACCGCCGCCAGGCCCTCCCCGGCGCAGACGGAGAGGAAGCCGTACTTCTTTTCCGGCGCGGCCACCACGTGGGCCTCCTCTTCCATCTCCAGGTCGTCCACGCTCTGGGCCTTCTTCCCGGCGGCCACGTCCTCGTACTGGGTCCGCATGTTCTCGATCTTCGCCAGCTCCAGGGTGCCGTACTTCTGGCCCTCGGTCAGGGCGCTGCCGGGGATGTTCGTATGGACATGGACCTTGAACGCCTCGTCGTCCTCGCCGATGACCAGGCTGTCGCCGATGCTGTTCAGATATGCCCGGAAGGGGTCCAGGTCCACGTCCGGGTTGTTCTTCCGGACGATGAACACGGTGTCGAAGGCGAAGGTGATCTCCTCGGTGGAGAACACGTCAAAATCCGCCTTGGCCTTCTGAGGCTCTTCCTCCTGGGCCTCGGGCATGGGCTCGCCCCGGAGCTCGGCCAGCATGCCCTCCAGGATGAGCAGATAGCCCTTGCCGCCGGCGTCCACGACGCCGGCCTTTTTCAGCACCGGATTCATCTCCGTGGTCTGGGCCAGGGCCTCGTAGCCCTCCCAAATGGCGGCCGCCAGGACTTTTTCGATGTCCGGCTCTTCCGCGGCGTACTCCACCGCCCGCTTGGCCGCTAAACGGGACACGGTGAGCACCGTGCCCTCGGCGGGCTTCATGACGGCCTTGTAGGCGGAGGACACGCCCTCCTGCATGGCGGCGGCGAAGGCGGCGGCGTCGGCGGTCTCCCGGCCCTTCAGGCCCTTGGACAGGCCCCGGAACAGCAGGGAGAGGATGACGCCGGAGTTTCCCCGGGCCCCCCGGAGGAGGGCGGAGGCGGTGATGGACACGGCCTGGTCCAGGGCGGCGGGAGCGGTCTTCTTCAGCTCCGTCACGGCGGCGCCGATGGTCATGGACATGTTGGTGCCGGTATCGCCGTCGGGGACGGGGAACACGTTCAGGTCGTTGATGGCCTGCTTCTGGGCGGTGATGGCGGCGGCTCCGTGGAGGACCATCCGCTTGAACAGCGCGCCGGTAATTTGTTCATTCATTGACTTTTTTCCTCCCTCACAGGGTCATGGAATCCACGCAGACGTCCACGGCCCGGACCGTGACGCCGGTGTTCTTGGCCACTACATAGCGCACCTCGTTCATGATGGAACGGCAGACGGCGGGGAGATTGACGCCGTTTTCCACGATGATGTGCAGCTCGATGGAGATGGAGTCGTCGTCGTGATAGGTGATGCTGACGCCCTTGCTCATGGCTTCGCGGCGCAGCAGGTGGACCAGTCCGTCGGTCATGGAGCGGAAGGCCATGCCCTTGACGCCGAAGCAGTTGGTGGCGGCCATGCCCGTGATGTTGGAGAACACGGCGCTGCTGACGGAGATCTCACCCTGTTCAGACTTGAAATGAATCATGAGAACGTCCTTTCTTTCCCGGTGATAGTCAAGGGGCGCGCTCCGCCCCTGATGGAACCAGCGCGTACTGCCTGCCGGAAAGCGCCGCTTCCCGCCGGAGACGCCGCCTGTCCGCAAGCAAAATCTATAGGGTATTATAAACGATTCCGCGGCAAAGCACAAGTGGCAAAAGCGGAAAATCCAGGCAGGGAAGGGGAAGGCGGAAAAAATTTTCTGCATACTATCAGAATAGTATTGACAAGGCCAAACTATCGTGGTAGTATAGCTTTACAAACTACCGCGATAGTTTTAAGCCCCGGGCATACCGCCCGGGGCAGAGGGAGGCACTGCATATGAAGCTGTTTGATTCGGAACTGAAGGTGATGGACGTCCTGTGGCGCTTGGGGGACCGGACGGCCAAAGAGATCTCCGCCATCCTGGGCCGGGAGACCGGATGGAACGTGAACACCACCTACACGGTGATTAAAAAATGCGTCGCCAAGGGGGCCATCCTCCGCAGCGAACCGAATTTCCTCTGCCACGCCCTGGTCACCAAGGAGGAGATCCAGCGGGCGGAGACGGAGGAGCTGATCGGGCGGCTGTTCGACGGATCGCCGGACCTGCTCTTCGCGTCCCTGCTCAGCAGCCAGAAGCTCACGCCGGAGCAGATCGGGCGTCTCCGGGAGATTGTCAGCGAGATGAGGTGAGGCGGCCGTGACGTTTTTAGAGATGTCCCTCTCCGGGGCGGTGTTCGTCCTGGCCATCGCGGCCTTCCGGGGGCTGACCCTGCGCCGTCTGCCCAAGGGGACCTTTGTGGCCCTGTGGTGGCTGGCGGCTGTCCGGCTGCTGCTGCCGGTGGAGCTGGCCTCCCGGTTCAGCGTCTACACCCTGCTGGACGCCCTCCGGACGAAAGCGCCGGAAGCCCCGGCGGTCCCGGCCCCCGTGCCGGCGGCGCCCGGCCCGGTCTTCGTCCTCCCGCCGGCGGCGGGGACGCCGCTCCCGGCGGAACCGGCCCCCGCGCCCTTCCCGGTCTGGACGGCCCTCTGGGCGGCGGTGGCGGCGGCGCTGGGACTGTGGTTCCTGGTCCGCTACGTCCGCTGGCGGCGGCGGTTCCGGGAGGCCCTCCCGGCGGACTGCCCCGGCCTGGAGACCTGGTTTCAGCTCCGGCGCAAGGTCCGGGTCCGGGTGACGGACCAGATCGCCGCCCCGCTGACCTACGGGCTGGTGCGCCCGGTGGTCCTCCTGCCCAAGGCCATGGACTTCACCGACGAGGAGGCCCTGACCTGCGTCCTGGCCCACGAGGGGGCCCATATCCGGCGGCTGGACGGGCTTTTCAAGCTGGCGCTGACGGCGGCGCTGTGCCTCCACTGGTTCAACCCCGCCGCGTGGCTGCTCTACGTCCTGGGCAACCGGGACATGGAGCTGCGCTGCGACGAGGCGGCGGTGCTGGCTCTGGGGGAGGACAGCCGGGAGCGCTACGCCTTGGCCCTCATCCGCCTGGCGGAAAGACAAAGTGTGCCTCTGTGCGGTTTCGCCCATCGGAACGGCATGGAAGAAAGGATCAAAGCAATTATGAGCATCAAGAAAAAATCCGTGCTGGCCTGTGCCGCCGCCCTGGCGCTGGTGCTGGGCATCACCACGGCCTTCGCCACCTCCGCGAAACCGGCGGACGGGCCTGATCACGAAAATATCCCCGACGCGGACCTTCTGGCCGCGTCCTCGGCGGAGTCCGCCGCCCAGTGGGACGAGGTCCTGGCCCCTTACGAGCCTTTCGGCCTCACCTGGACCTTCGACGACCCGGACCTGGACGGCAACGGCCTTTCCATGGCCTGGGAGGGCCATGAGGTCAGCGGTATCTACGACGAGGAACGGTATACCTGGATCACCGAGCACGCCGGAGACAGCGCTTACGGCCCCGGAGCCGTGGAGCTCTACACCGTCTATGAGGACGGCAAGCTCACCGGCCTCCGCCTGGCCACGGAGGCGGAGCAGGCCCAGTTTGACCGGGACCGGAGGCTGAGCTCCGAGCTCCTGGGCAGGAAGCTGAAGGTCCAGGCCCTGGCGGACAGCGTCGCCTATGACGACGGGCACATCTATTTCACCATCCCCGAGAGCGACGAGACCTGGAGCATCTTCATCCAGGGCCGGGTCCTGCTGGAGGACGGGTCCGGACAGAGCGTCCACTACCTGGAGGAAGAGAGCGAAAAGGCGGAGTGGGTCCCCCAAATGACCTATTCCTTTGAGGTGGGAGACGCGGCTTTTGACGAGCTGACCATGGATATCCGGTATGGAAACGCCCATTATGTCTATCCCCTGACCCTGCTCCTGCCGGAGGGCAAGCCCCTGGCGGCGGAGCCCCTGCCGGAGGGCAAGGCGGACGTCCCCGAGGGGGCGGAAATGATCTGGCCCGTGGACAGCACGCAGATCAACAATTCCTTCGGCGACCGGGCGA
>CAQVQZ010000096.1 GCA_948902155.1 uncultured Oscillibacter sp. | reverse complement strand
CTGGTTGGTTTTCTGCCGCTGGTATTCCTTGATAATTTCTTGGATTGCTATAGGTTGCCCGTCAAAGAAACGGCTGGGTTGCCGTCGCTTCGGCTTGGTGCATCACCAGACCCCAGAGCGCGCGAAAGTTCTTTTGCTTCCTTTCCCCCTTCGGGGACGTACTCCACTAAGATTTTGCTTCGCAAAATCAAGTGTCGTTACAGTCTTTCAAGAAAAGAAAGTCAGGGTTGGCGGGAGAGGGCGGTCAGGCGGGCGTCGGAGGTGCTGAGGACCTGGGTCAGGCTCTGGCAGCGGCCGGGATAGGCGGCGTTGACCGCCGGGGCCGACAGGTCGGGAAACTCCTTCTTCTGGGAGCTGAGGGCCCGTAGGGCCACGGTGAAGCGGGCCTCGGAGAGCTTCATGTCCGCGTCGGCCATGCCCAGGGTGCAGGCGTTGGGGTCCAGGGCGAAGTAACTCTCGTTGGCCCCGGAGGAGCGGTACAGGTGCCGGTAGAGCTGGTAAACGGCGCTGCCCAGGTAGGCGGCGGCGGCGTTGATGGCCGCTTTGTCCCCCAGCTTGCCCAGAAGCTCGAACAGCACCCCCACCGCGCCGGAAATCAGCTTGCTCTGGAGCGTGGCCAGCACGCTGCCCCGGAGGTTGTTCTTGGGCTCGGCGGCGTCCAGGATGTCCTGCTCCGTGAGCATGTTGCCCTCCCGGGACAGGGTGCGGCCCAGGATGAAATCGGCGGAGACGCCGTAATAATCACAGGCTTTGACGACAAAGGCAAGCCCCGGCTCCCGGATGCCCTTCTCATAATGGGATAGCAGGGCCTGGGAGATGCCCAGCTCCCCGGCGGCTACCCGCTGGCTGACGCCCTTTTCCTGCCGCAGCAGGGACAGGGTGCGGGAAAACTCTGAACTCATAGTCAAAAGCTCCTTTGCAGGTGAGACAAATACTTAACGTATAGTTTATCAAAGAGGTTACAAAATGTAAAGACATTTTTTTGGATTTATCAACAAGCGGTCAAAAAATGTGGAAAACTTCCCCGAATGACCGATAATACCAGCATCCCCGAACCGAAAAGAGGAAAATTCAAATGTTCAAGCGCCGCCTTCTCCCCGTTTGCCGATCTGCCGGTTTCCAGATGCCGTTGAACGGCGGCGCGTTGGAAGGCTAAACCCCGCCGCCGCATCATAGGCTTTGACAGAAGCCCTTGTGCGCTTTATACTGGATACAGCCTGACAGGAGGAGCGAGCACGATGGAGTTTTCCGAATACTTCCCCATATGGGACCAGCTGATGCCCGGACAGCAGGAAACGCTTTCCAGAAGTCGAATCAGCCGCAGCGTAAAAAAAGGGACCGTCCTCCACGGCGGCGGCACGGACTGCACCGGCCTGCTGCTGGTGAGGTCCGGCCAGCTCCGGGCATTCATCCTCTCCCGGGAGGGGCGGGAGGTCACCCTCTACCGCCTGTTTGACCGGGACCTCTGCCTGTTCTCCGCCTCCTGCATGATGCGGAGCATCCAATTCGACGTCACCATCACGGCGGAGAAGGACACTGAGCTGTGGGTCATCCCCGCGGAGGTCTACAAGCAGATCATGGAACAGTCCGCCGCCGCGGCCAACTACACCAACGAGATCATGGCCGCCCGGTTTTCAGAGGTCATGTGGCTGGTGGAGCAGATCATGTGGAACAGCATGGACCGGCGGGTGGCCGCGTTTCTCCTGGAGGAAGCGGCCATTGAAAACGCCGTCCTTCTGCACATCACCCACGAAACCATCGCCAACCATCTGGGGACCCACCGGGAGGTGGTGACCCGGATGCTCCGGTATTTCCAGAGCGAGGGCATGGTCAAACTGTCCCGAGGCGCGGTGGAGCTCAAAGACCGGGCAAAGCTGGAAGCCCTGCGGGGGACATAAAAAAACGCGCCGTCAGCCGTGTTCGCGGCTGACGGCGCGGTATCCTATTGGTCCATCCCGCAGGCGGAGGCCGTTTCGATGAGGCGGCGGTCGTTCGTCACCGCGTCATAGAACCGGAAGCCTCCGGCGAAGTTATACGTCTCATAGCCGTGCCCGGCCAAAATACGGCAGGCGATGTAGCTCCGCAGGCCGCTCTGGCAGATCACATACACCGGCTTGCCGGGTTCGATCTCCCCCAGCCGCTCCCGCAGTTCGTCCACGGGGATGTTCCGGAAGCCCTCGATATGACCGCCCGCGTACTCCTGAGGCGTCCGGGCGTCCAGCAGGGTCACGCTGCCGTCTAGGGGCAGATTCTTCACATCCTCCATGCGGAACTGCTTCACGACTCCCTTGGCGAGGTTTTCCACCATGAATCCCGCCATATTTACCGGGTCCTTGGCGGAGGAATAGGGCGGCGCATAGGCCAGGTCCAGGTCCTTCAGCTGGATGGCCGTCATACCGGCATGGATGGCGGCAGCCAGAACGTCGATGCGCTTATCTACGCCCTCATAGCCCACGATCTGGGCTCCCAGGAGACGGAAGGTTTTCTTTTCAAAGACCACCTTCATGGTCATGACCTTGCCGCCGGGATAATAGCCCGCGTGGCTCATGGGGGAGAGCACCACCGCGTCCGCATCCAGCCCGGCCTTTTTGGCGTTGGTCTCGTTGACGCCGGTGGAAGCCGCCGTCAGGCCGAAAACCTTGATGACGGAGCTGCCCTGGCTTCCCAGGTAGCGGCTGTCCCCGCCGCAGATATTGTCCGCCGCGATGCGGCCCTGCTTGTTGGCGGGGCCCGCCAGAGAGAGCAGGACGTCCTGCCCTGTGACGGAGTGCTTTACCTGCACGGCGTCCCCTACGGCGTAGATATCGGGGACGGAAGTCTCCATCCGGTCGTTGACCACGATGCTGCCCTTGAGTCCCAGCTCCAGCCCCGCCGCCTTCGCCAGAGCGGTATCGGGAGTGACGCCGATGGCCAGAACCACCATATCGGCATGGAGGGGGGCGCTGTCCTTCAGGAGAACGTCCACGCCGCCGTCCCGCTCCTGGAAGCCCTCCACAGTCTGGCCCAGGGCCAGCTTCACGCCATGAGCCCTCGCCTCGCTGTGGATAAACGCCGCCATGTCCGGGTCGAAGGGGTTCATGAGCTGCTTTGGCCGCTGGACGATGGTGACCTCCATGCCCAGCTCCCGCAGGTTCTCCGCCAACTCCAGGCCGATGAAGCCGCCGCCCGCCAGCACGGCGGATTTGGGATGGCAGGTGTTGATGTATTCCTTGATGCGGAACGTATCCTCCACCGTCCGCAGGGTAAACAGCTTCTTCAAGCCCACGCCGGGGAGGCGGGGCTGGGTGGGTTTCGCGCCGGGGGAGAGGATGAGCTTGTCATAGGATTCCTCGAATTCCTCGTTCGTCTCCAGGTTTTTGACAGAGACGGTTTTCCTGTCCGGGTGGATGGCGGTGACCTCGTGGCGCACCTTCATCGCGACCCGGAACCGGGAGAAGAAGCTCTCCGGCGTCTGTAAGGTCAGGGCCGCAGGGTCCTCAATGACCCCGCCGATGTAGTAGGGCAGGCCGCAGTTGGCGTAGGAGATATACCCCGACCGCTCGAATACCACGATCTCCGCCTGTTCGTCCAGCCGCCGGAGCCGGGCCGCCGCCGTGGCCCCTCCCGCTACGCCGCCTACAATTACGACTTTCATCAAGATTCCACCTTTCCAGTATAGGCAGCGATGCCGCCGATGTTTTTGACGTTGAGATATCCCATGCGCCGCAGTTCATCCACCGCCTGGCGGCTCCTGCCGCCGCTGTGGCAGTACACAAAGAGCGGCATATCCTTTTCAGCCGCCACGGCGCTCACACGGCCCAGCTCCTGGAGCGGGACATTCCTGCTGCCGGGAATATGGCCCTCCCGGTACTCCTGGGGCGTCCGGACGTCCAGCAGAACCGCCCCATCCGTTTCCCCATACTCCTTTACGCCCTGGCCGATGTCGGGGCCGTGCAGAAAGTCAAAAAAGCCCATGCTTTTTCCTCCTTTATCTTTCGTATGTCCGAAAACAGAACCTGCTTCCGGAATAAAATTACGGATTGCCGTTTTTGGCCTTGCAGATCAGCTGGGTCATGGTGCCCATAGGGCAGTAGACGCACCAGCTCCGGGGCTTGAACAGAATCATGGTGATCATACCGAGAATGGTGGAGGTCAGCATGACACTGTAAAAGCCGAAAGCGAACTGGGCGACGCCCTGGTGAAAGAACGTCCCGTGATAGGCCCAGTGCCAGGGGAGCTTGAAGGTCCACAGCAGCGTCACCACCTGCCGGAGGTCCTGCGCACCGGCAAAGACCAGGTATGTATTCCACAGCATCTGGAAAAACATCACGAAAAAGAATGCCAGGAAGCCATAGCGGAACCATTTGCTTTTCATCCACCTGGGGATGTCCTTCTTCCGGGACAGTCCGAAGCGTCCGCCCAGCAGGCCGAACAGCTGCCCCCGGCCGCAGTAGCGGTTGCAGTAGCCCTTTGTGCCCCAGATCAGGGAGATGATCAGCGGGATGCAGAAGAAGAACAGGCCCAGCCAGGCAAAGAGGATATTGAAAAATCCCAGCGTCATATACGCCAGTTCCACGATCCAAAGGTAGTCATACCAACGCTTTTTCATGCCGGAACCTCCTGAATGACGATCACGGACGCGGGGCACTCCTTCGCGCACTTACCGCAGCCCACGCAGCGCTCCCCGTCAACCTCCGCCCGGATTCCGCTCCGGACCTGAATGGCGGACAGGGGGCATACCTTCGCGCAACAGCCGCAGGCGACGCAGTCGCTTCCGTCCACAACCGCCCGCCGCTTTTTTCTTGCTTTCATACGGTGACCTCCCCAAGCTTGATGAGATGATTATAGCGGGCCCAGCCCGCAAATACCGTGATAAAATCACACAGCCGGTTCAGACAGCTGTGTGATGGGAGATTATTCTGCTTTTATTTCCTGGGAGCGCTTCCGCCGCCGGTTCTACCCCGCGCCCTCACGGGGGCGTAAATGCTGTGGGCCGCTGCTCTTCGGGACAGCCCGGCAATGAAGTGGGTCATGCTCAGGCGGCGGCTTTAACGCGCTTGCCGCCTCCTGTCCGCCCTCTTTCTTTCTATTCAGCCGCCAACCCCCTCTTTCATCTCCGCTCCTTTTTCAGCTTCCGGATATCCTCCCCAAAAAACGGCAGGACCTGATATTCCCCCTCGATCCGGGAGGCGATCTGCGGCGTATACCGCCGGGCCAACTCCTCCAGCCTCAGATTGGTGCTGAGGATGGTGGGCCGCCGGGCCAGCAGCCGCCCGTTGACGATGCCGTACAGGGCGCTCTGCACAAAGGCCGTGGTCATCTCCGTGCCCAGGTCGTCCAAAATCAACAGGTCGCAGTCCATCACCCGCTCCACGTCGGCGTCCACCTCTTCCCCCGCCTCCCGGCCGAATTTCCGGGCCTCGAAGCGGTCGAAGATGTGCCCGGCGGTGTCGTAGACCACGGAGAACCCGTCCCCGCTGACCTCCCGGGCAATGGCGGCGGAGAGAAAGGTCTTCCCCAGCCCCGGGTCCCCGGTGAGAAGCAGGCTGCCGCTGCCCTCCCCGAAGGCGGCGGCGTAGCGCTTGCAGGTCCGGAAGATCCAGTCCATATTCTCTCTGGGGGAGATACCCAGCTCCGGGTTCCCCTCCTCGGAGTACCACTCCAGGGAAAATATCTCAAAGCTCTGGTTCCCCAGGTCCAGCATCCGGCTCAGCTCCCGCTGCTGCTCCCTGGCGCAGTAGCGGATGAGGCACCGGCACATGCCGCCGCCCCGATAGCCCGTGTCCCCGCAGAGGGGACAGGCGGGGCTCTCCTCCAGGCAGTCCGCCGGGAGGCCCAGGCGCTCCAGCAGCAGCGCCCGCTCCTCCTGGAGCCCCAGATTCTGCTTCCGCAGGGACTCCACCGCCGGGCCGGGGTCCGACCCCTGGCGGAGGGCCCCGGAGAGGATGCGGCTCATGGTGGCCCGCAGCTCCCGGTCGATCTCCCCCAGGCGGGGCTCCCGGCGAAAGATGCTCTCCCGCCGCTGCTGGAACCGCTCCTCCCGCCGCCGCCGGTCCTCCTCAAAGCGCTGGACCGCCCGGCGGACGATCTTTCCGTCATAGGCCACGCGTCACACCCCCTTCTCCCGCTGTTCGATGTACTTCCGCATCCAGGCGTTGCCGCCGCCGTCTTGAGCCTTGGGCGCGGGGCGGGCTTCCACCGGGCGGGCGTCCCGGCGCTCGATCTCCTCCAGGGTATGGAGGCCCGCCTCGTGCCAGCGCCGCAGGATGCCGTTGCAGTAGGCCCATTTCAGCTCATGGCACTTCAAAACCGTCTTTTCGTAGGCCAGCCCCACCGCCTCCGGCGGGAATCCCCACGCCTGCCACTGGAGCAGATACTTCTCCTCCGCCGCCACCGGGGGCCTGTCCCCCAGCTGCAAGGCCCGCATGTACTGGGGCAGGGCCCGCTGGCTCTCCGCGTATTTCCGGAGGTACTCGGCGGCGGCGGTCTGGGTGTCGATGCCCTGCCGGGCCCAGACGTACCCTTCCCGCTCGATCTGCCGGAGGGTGGGCCTCCGGCCCTCGCCGAAGCGGCGGGCCAGCCGCTCTGCGCAGTGGCAGACCAAGAGATAGATCACGTCGGCGGGAAGCCCCAGATAGTCGTACAGCCCCAGCAGCGCCCCCAGGTCCGGGGTGGTCAGCCGTTTGCCCAGGCGGCGCTCCACCTCGGCGGTGAGGCGGCGGAACTCCTCGCTCTTCTCCAGCTTCTCCGCCACCTCCGCCCGCTGGTAGACCGGCGGCTCGTCGGCGGGCTCCGGCGGGGCCTCCTGGGGCGTGATCAGCCCCAGCTCCCGGAGGACGGCCTCCGCCGCCTCAATGCGCCCCCGGTCCCACCGCAGCTCCCCCGCCAGGGAGCGGGGCGGCGTGCTGCCGTGGTGGCGCAGGAGGGCCAGGTACAGCAGGGCGGCGTCCCCGTCCCCCCGCTCCAGCAGCCGCTTCACCGCCTGGGCGGTGAGGGTGACGCTCTCGTCGGGCGTATGTACCAGGATGCCGGACATAGAAGCCCTCCTTTCTGTATAATAAGTATCAATCAATGCGATTTGTATAAAACATGGTTCACAGCTTCATCCAGTGCCATTTTACACGCTTTTGAAGAGAAAAGCAACCTTGCCATTACGCGGCGGCTGTGATAGAATCACCAGTAGTTGATCGAAGGTCGGTGAGGATGCACATGGAGGGGACGGCGGAACGCATGGCGGCCTATTTACAGGAAACCTATGAAACGCCCCCCGAGCGCCTCTGGGCCCGCTATCCCAACTACATGGTTTTCCGCCGCCCCCGCAGCCGGAAGTGGTACGCCATTGTCATGACCGTCCCCCGGCCCCGCCTGGGCCTGGAGGGGGAAGGGGACGCCGTCCTCCTGAACGTCAAGTGCGGTCCCCTCATGACCGGGACGCTGCTGTCCCAGCCGGGCTTTCTGCCTGCCTACCACATGAACAAGACCGCCTGGGTCTCCGTCCTGCTGGACGGAACGGTCCCGGACTCGGAGATCTTCCCCCTCATCGAACTGAGCTGGCGCGCCGCCGCCCCCAAGGGCGGACGGCCCTCCAAAGGATAAACGCCCTTCACCAAAAAGGAGAAACATCCCATGGAATTAGAACGCATCTACCAGACCCTGGGAGTCAGCCCTGCGGTCTACGCCTACGGGGAGGCCGTGCTGGTTTCCCTCCGGGACCGCTTCGGGGCGGTGGACCGCACGGCGGAGTACAACCAGGGGAAGGTCCTGGCGGCGATGCAGAAAAACCGGGTGAACGCCACCCACTTCGCCGCCACCACCGGCTACGGCTACGACGACGAGGGCCGGGACAACCTGGAGCGGGTCTATGCCGGCGTCTTCCACACGGAAGCCGCCCTGGTCCGCCCCCAGATCACCTGCGGCACCCACGCTCTCACCGTGGCCCTGTCTGCCAACCTCCTGCCGGGGGACGAGCTCCTCTCCCCGGTGGGGGCCCCCTACGACACTCTGGAGGAGGTCATCGGCATCCGGCCCAGCAAGTGTTCCCTGAAGGAGTACGGCGTTACCTACGCCCAGGCGGACCTTCTGCCGGACGGCGGCTTTGACTATGAGGCCATCCGGTCCAAGCTCAACGAGCGGACCAAGCTCATCACCATCCAGCGCTCCAAGGGCTACGCCACCCGCCCCACCTTCTCCGTGGCCCAGATCGGGGAACTCATCGCCTTCTGCAAAGAGCTCAAGCCCGGCGTGAAAGTCATGGTAGACAACTGTTACGGCGAATTTGTGGAGCCCCTGGAGCCCTCGGACCTGGGGGCCGACATGGTGGTGGGGAGCCTCATCAAGAACCCCGGCGGCG
>CAQVQZ010000095.1 GCA_948902155.1 uncultured Oscillibacter sp. | reverse complement strand
TTCCCGCTTCATGGGCTTTCCGTTCGGATTCTTTGCCATTTATCAAGACCTCCAAAGGTATTATTACTTCCAAAAAATGCCGCGAGTGGAAACCTCCGCCGACATGCTTAAATAGTATAGCAGACTTTACTCCCTTTTGCAAGGCCCAATTTGCCAGGTTTTTTATTTTTTCGCCCCTCGCTGTTTTTCCGTTGAGATGCGGCGGCGGGCGTGTTATACTATTTGAAAATTACTAGAAAATTCGAGGCGCTTTATGAGACGATTTTTGAGTTTGCTGCTGATCCTGCTTCTCACCGGCTGCGGCGGGTCTGTGGACCCCGACACCGCCCAGGAGAGCATCCAGGTCATCGCCATGGACACCGCCATGCTCATCACCACCTACGGCGAGCGCTCCCCCGCCGCCGCCTACGCCTGCGAGGATACCATCCGGGAACTGGAAGAGCACTTCTCCCGGACTCTGGAGGACAGCGACGTCTCCCGGCTCAACGCCGCCGGGGGGGAGGCCATAGAGGTGAGCGAGGACGTGTTCCGGCTGCTGGAACAGGCCCGGCGCTTTGGGCGGGAGACCGGAGGGCGGTTTGACGTTACCGTCGCCCCGCTGGTGGCCGCCTGGGGCTTCGCCGGAGGCGAGGAGCACCGCGTCCCTTCCCAGGGGGAGATCGACCGCCTGCTGGCGCTGGTGGATGGAACCGCCGTTTCCTGTACCTCTGATGTTCTGGAGGGGGAAGAAGACTTGAGCGACGGGGAAAGCCTCATTTATTCCGCCGTCCTGGGGCCGGGGCAGGCCGTCGACCTGGGGGCCATCGCCAAGGGCTACGCCGCCGACAAGATCATCGGGGTCCTGCGGGACCACGACGTGCCCCGGGCCAACATCAATCTGGGCGGCAACGTCCTGGCCTACGGCGACCGGCCCGACGGGAACCCCTGGCGGGTGGGCATCCAGGACCCGGCAAAGCCCGACGACAAAAACGCCTTCGCCGGGGTGCTGGCGCTGACCGACGCGTTTGCCGTCACCTCCGGGGGCTATCAGCGCTACTTCGAGGAAGGCGGGAAGCACTATCACCACATCATCGACCCTGCCACAGGATACCCCGCAGACAGCGGGCTGGCCTCCGTCACCGTGGTGGCGGACTGCGGGGGCGGCAGCGGGGCCATGTGCGACGCATTCTCCACCGCCCTCTTCATCATGGGCGAGGAACAAGCCCTGGAATTTTGGCGGGCATGGGACGGTACCCCCTTCGAGCTGGTGCTGGTGACGGAGGACGGACGGGTCGTCGTCACCGAGGGGCTGGCGGAGCGGTTTACCCTGGACGAGAGCAGCGGGTATGCCTATGAAACCGCGTCCTAAGCTCCGCCCCTCCCCATGGGACGGGCTGGTGGTGCTGTGCGTGGCGGCGCTGGCTTTGGGCGTTGCCTTCTTCCAGTGGCGGGGCGGGAGCTCCGAAGCGCTGGAAGCGGTGGTTTCCGTGGACGGCGCGGAGGTGGACCGCTTTGCCCCGGCGGAGCTGGTGAACCGCCCCAGGACCTACACCGCCAACGGCTACACGCTGGAGGTGGCCTATGGCCTCCGGGGGGAAGTCTCTTCCTTGGACCACCGGGCTTCCGGAGGGGAGGACGGCGTCTGTGTGGCCCTGTCCGACTGCCCGACTCAGGACTGCGTGCGCACGGGGGTCATTACGAGGGGCGGGCAGAGCATCGTCTGTCTCCCCGCCCGGTTCATCCTCCGGCTGGAGGGCGGGACCCCGGACCCGGACGGCGTGGACGCCGTGCTGGGGTGAGGAGGGCGAAATGAACGTGACGACGAAACAGCTGACGCTCTGCGCCCTGCTGACAGCCATGGCGCTGGCGTTGAGCTATTTGGAGAACCTGTTTCCCCTGGCCCTGGCCATCCCGGTCCCAGGCGTGAAACTGGGGCTGGCCAATATCGTGACCATCTTCGCGCTCTACGCCCTGGGGGCGGGGCAGGCTCTGCTTATTCTCACGGCCCGCTGTCTGCTGGGCTCCCTCTTCGCCGGGAATATGAACGCCCTCCTGTTCTCCCTGCTGGGGGGGCTCTGCGCCACGGGGACCATGATCCTGCTGTCCCGGCTTCCGGGGCTGTCCGTTTACGGCGTGTCCCTGGGGGGCGCGGCGGCTCACAACTGCGGGCAGATCGCCGCCGCCGTCCTGACCCTGGGCAGCGGCGCTCCCCTCTATTATTTGCCTGTTTTGCTGGCGGTATCCCTGCTGACCGGCGGATTGACCGGGCTGGCCTCCGCCTGTCTCTTCCGGGGACTGGCCCACACCGATTTGATGAAAGGCTGACGGATATGGACAAGAAGGACAAAAAGGACGAGATCATCCTCCAGCAGCTGGAGGTCATCCAGACGCTGACGGAGCACAACCTCCGCCGGATGGGGACGGATTTCTGGGGCGCGCCTCCCGCGAAAAACAAGGCGGACGCGCCGGAAACACCGAAAGCAGCCGGCTCCCCCGCCGCCCCGAAAGCGGCCGCGCAGGAGGCCGGGGACGGCAAGGCGGAGGACGCGCCGCCGCCTCCGGAGAAGCTGGAGGATTTGCAGAAGGAGCTGGACAGCTACGTGGGGCTGGGCGCTGTGAAAAAGGAAGTGCGGAACCTCATCGACCTGGTGAAGATCCACCAGCTCCGGGAGCAGAACGGCCTGCCCGCCCCGGAGCTGTCCCTTCACATGGTATTCTCCGGCAGTCCCGGCACCGGAAAGACCACCATCGCCCGGCTCATGGCCCGCATCTACCACACCCTGGGCATCCTCTCCAAGGGGCAGCTGGTGGAGGTGGACCGGAGCGGTCTGGTGGCGGGCTACGTGGGCCAGACGGCGCTGAAAACCGGCAAGGCCATCGAAAAGGCCCTGGGCGGCGTGCTGTTCATCGACGAGGCGTACGCCCTCAACGGGTCCTCAGACAACGATTTCGGCCAGGAGGCCATCGACACCATTCTGAAAGCCATGGAGGACCACCGGGACGATCTGGTGGTCATCGCCGCCGGGTACGACGAGCTGATGGACCGCTTCATCCACTCCAACCCCGGCCTGGAGTCCCGGTTCAACCGCTTTCTCCACTTCGAGGACTACTCGCCGGAGGAGCTGCTGGAGATTTTTAAGGCCCGCTGCCGCAAGGGCTGCTACGAGCTGGAGGAAAACGCCGCCGGGCTGGTCCGGGACCTCCTCCGGGAGGAGAACCGGGACCCGGAGTCCTTCGGCAACGCCCGGGGCGTGCGGAACGTCTTCGAGCGGATTCTGGTCTGCCAGGCCAACCGTCTGGCGGGGATGGAAAACGTCACGCGGGAGGACCTGATGAAGCTGACCGCGGCGGACGTGCTGTCCGCCCAGGGGCGGGAGGTCCCGGCGGAGTCATGAGGTCGGCGAAGCTGTTTCTGCTGGGGCTGTATGTTCACCTGGCCCTCAGCGTTGCCGCGCCCATCGGGATTCTGTACCTCGGGTGGGGCGTGGGGTGGAACGACGCCAACGCCAGGCTGGCGGTCTTCTACCTGGTGATGATCGTGGTTGTGCAGACGCTGGGATGGGTCAGCGCGGCCATGGCGGCGCTGGCCTACCGCCGGGGACGGACGGAGCGGCTTCTGTCCGCCTGGCGGACGTTGAAGCTTGGGACGGTCCCCTTTTACGTGCTGAATTTTCTTTGGAGCGTGCTGGTCTGGGGTGCCGTTACGGCGGCTTCCAGAGGGGTGTTCCTGCTTTTGGCCCCGGTCCCTGTGGTCATTACCTGCCTGCCGGTGGTCCAGAGCGGCGTCACCGGCTGGCTCTCCATCCGCTCCCTCCGGGAGGAGGGGCGGGAGCTGTCCGTGGTCCACAGTGTCTGCCAGTTCGTTCCCGTGCTGGATGTCATTGACACCCTGGTCCTGCTTCGGCGTGCGAAGCGCGCGCCTTCGAGGGAGGTTTGACGATGGTGAAGAAATCCCTGCTCTGCTTGCTGCTGGCCCTCTCCCTGCTGGTTGGTTCCGGGGTGTCCGCCCTTGGCGGGCGCTATCCGGAGAAGGTCCATCTGGCGGTGGATTACGCCGATATGCTGCCCGTCACGCCCTTCGACGAAACGGCGCTTCTGGAAGCGCTGAACGAATTGGAACGGCTGAGCGGCCGTCATGAGCCCCAGGGTGCCAATTCGGAGACCCGGCAGCAGCTGCAAGGGCTTTACAATGAGATTTTGGCGGAGCTGGACGTGCTCTCCACGAAGCTCTCCCTGGCCGATATTCAGTACAGCGCCGGCGGCGGGGCGGAGGCGGACGCAGCCCTCTACCTGGAGCTCTCCGGCCAGCAGACGCGGCTGTTTGACCTCTGCTATCAGTCCTTCGGGGGCCTGGCTACTTCGCCTTACCGGGACATCCTGGACGACAGCGCCGGGGAGGGAACCGCCCAGAGCCTGCTGGGCTACCAGGGGATAAGCGAGGAAGAGGCCGTGCTCCAGGAAGAAGAGGAACGACTGGTGCAGGAGTACGACCAAATCAGCGCCAAGGGCGTTCCCGTGGAGGTGGACGGGCAGGTCTGGACCCTGGAAGCTCTGGACAGCGCCGTTTTGGACGACGAAACCTATGACGCCATCCTTTTGGAGCTTTGGGCGGAACAGGAACAGGCGGCGGGAGAGGTCTACCGAAAGCTGCTCCGGCTCCGGGCGGACATCGCAGAACAGGCCGGGTTTGACAGCTATCCCGACTACGCCCACCGGGTCCTCTATGGGCGGGATTATGAGGCGGAGGACATCGCGGCCCTCCGGGAGGCGGCGAAGACGTACATCCTTCCCTTGCAGCTTCGCCTCCTGGATGATCTGGGCGAGAAGGACCTCCGGGCCCTGTCGGTCCGCAGCCGGAAAAGCGGCGAGGAAATGCTGGACGACATCCAGCCCTTTTTACAGGACTTCGACCGGGAGATGGCGGACGCGTTCCGCTTCATGCGGGAGCACCACCTGTATGACATCGAGTATGGGGCGGAAAAACTGCCCGTCATGTACACGGCGGGGCTTCCGGCCTATGGGAGCGCGTTTATTTTTGGGAGCCCTGCCGGGAATTACCGGGACTACCAGGACTACGGGAATCTGGTGCATGAGTTCGGGCACTTCAACGAGACGTTTTATTCCACCCAGCATGACCTGTGGAGCAGCTTCAACATTGATGTGGGGGAAATCGACGCCCAGGCGCTGGCGCTGATATTTACCGGGTTCGCGGGGGAGGTTTTTGGAGAGAACTGTGCGGAGACCTATACGAAGGTTGTCCTTTACGACATTCTGGATTCCGTGCTGGACGGCTGTCTTTACGACGAGTTTCAGGAGGCCGCTTTCCAGGACCCGGACATGAGCGTGGAGGAGCTGAACCGGCTCTTTCTGCGGCTTTCGGAGGAATACGGCTACCAGTATGACAGGGGCGTGGAGGAAGACCCCTCCTGGGTGGAGATTCCGCACAATTTTCAAACGCCCTTCTATTATATCAGCTACGCCACCTCCGCCCTGTCCGCCCTGGACCTGTGGGGCCGCTATCTGGAGTGGCCCCGGGAGGCGAAGGAAATATATCTGGATTTGACGGCCCTGTCCCTCTCCCTTCCCTACCGGGAGGCGGTGGCGGAGGTGGGACTGCGGGACATTTTCGACTCCGGCACCGTCCCCGCCCTGGCGGAGGAACTGGAATCCTACCTGGACGGGAAAGAAGTAGCTCCCGCCAGGGGGCGGCATCCTGTGCTGCTGGTAATCATGGAATGCGCCGCCGTGCTGTTTATCCTGTTCTGCGTCGTGCTCATCGTCCGGCTCACCCGGTTCCTGAACCGGAACAACGGCTGGGCATCCCGTCCCCCGTCCCGCGGAGGCGGGGCAACGGAGCGGGACCCGTGGTCCCAGCAGGAGAGAAAACCGCCCTGGGAGTTTTGAAAAAGGCCGGACGTCCGATGGGATGCCCGGCCTTTTTTGAAGAAATTTTTCCGGCTGTCTCGTATTGTGATTTGTGGACTTGACTTTTGAAAACGTCAGGTGTACTATTGTATTATTGCATTAGTGAAATGGAGGGCAAAATCGATGCGAAGATTACATGCTTTGGTCCGGCGGGCCCTGGGGGTCTGCCTCGCGGCGCTGTTGGTGGTCCCGGCCCTGGCGGCGGAACCGCTGAGCGTCCGGCAGAAACAGGAGGACTTGGATTTCCTCTATGAGAAGGTCCTGGTGGGAGCGCATCCCAACGCGTTCGCCAACGCGCCGGAGAGCGAATTTCTGGCCCTGAAAGCGGAAATCGAGGGGCGTATGGGGGACGAGAGCGATACGGCGTTTTTGCTGGACCTCATGCGCTTCGCGGCTCTGGCCGGGGACTCCCACACCAGTGTTTCCGTGGGGAGTCTGGCAAATTTCCGTGCCTATCCTTTTGCCATGGTCCGGCGGGGGGAGAGCTGGTATCTCTCCGCCGCCGCTCCGGAGGACAAGGACCTGCTGTGCCAGGAGGTCACGAAGCTGGCGGGGAAGCCGGTGGCGGAGGCTGTCAAGGCTTACGGGACGCTGTTTTCCTCCGACAACCCGGTCCACCTCCGGCGGAGTTTCCGGCAGGCGTGCAACGTGGCGGATATCTATGAGTACCTGGGGCTGGTGGAGGCCGGGAAGCCCCTGGCCGTCACGCTGAAAAACGGGAAGTCCCTCAGCCTGAAACCTATGGGCATGGAGGAGATGAACAAGCTGAACGCCGTGCGGATCTCCGACCTGATCAAGGGCCAGCCGGAGACGGCGGCGGCGGACGCCTATTACTTCGCCAAGCCGCTGACGGAAGAAGTCTACTATATCCAGTATAATGTCTGCGCAGAGGCGGAGGACCTGTCCATGGCGGACTTCGCCGCCGCCGTGGCAAAAGAATTGGAGTCCGGAGACTACAACCGGGTACTGCTGGATTTGCGGAACAACGGCGGCGGGTCCGACGGGGTGATCTGGCCTCTGCTGGAGGTGTTGCGGAAAGAAATGGATGGTGGAACCAGATTGGTGGGCCTCATCGGGGAAGCGACTTTTTCCTCCGCCCTCATCAATGCCGTGGAGATTCAGGAAATGGGCGGCGTGCTGGCCGGGGAACCTGCCGGAGGCAGCGTCTGCCACTTCGGGGCGGTGCATACCTTTTCCCTGCCCAACTCCGGCGTGCGGGGGCAGGTATCCAGCAAGTATATCGACCTGAACACCCTCCTGGACGCAGCGGCGGGCCGGGGCGTGGAGGCCCTGGGGCCGGACGTTCTGGTGTACCAGACCATGGAGGACACGCTGGCCGGGAAAGACACGCTGGTGGAGTGGTGCCTGTCCGCGCCGGAGCAGCAGCTGGTTCCCGCCAACCACTACGACGCGCCCCTGACCCGCGGGCGATTCCTCGGGCAGCTCTACGAGGCGGCGGGAAGCCCCGCTGTGGAAGTCGAAGCGCTTCCCTTTGCCGACAGCTTCGGCATCGAGTGGTATCTGCCCGCCGTGGCATGGGCCAAGGAACAAGGCATCGCCTTGGGCGGGGCGGAAGGGACCTTCTCCGCCTCCAGGCCCATCACCTGGCGGGAAGCGGCGGTGTTCCTCAGCCGGGCGGCGGAGGCTCTGGAGATTTCCCTGCCCAGTCCGGCGGAGAACCGCCAGGGGCCTGTCCCGACAGCGCTGGCCCAGGGATGGAATCAGGGTGTGGTCACTGAAATCTGGGATGCCGGACTTCTTCAGCCTTCCGGGGCGGACTTCACCAAGGGGATTACCAGGACCCAGGGAGAGGAGATGGCGGCGGCGCTGGCGGCGCTGAAGAGTTGACATGAGTTTATTTTCCACACATCCATTCTCACCCTTTTGCACCATTTGTCTTTATTTTTCTTCCTACTATTGATTCGCACTTCAAATGAGGCCTTTCCCCTCTCCTGAAACATCGTCTAAATAACCGCCGACTTCTTTCCCGTATAACCGCAATAATCCCCCACAAACCAAAAAACTCCCGCCGCTTCCTTGCGGCGGGAGTTTCTCTCGAAATTCTTACTTGTTGTCCACAGAGAACATATAAGCGATCAGCTCCACCATCTTGTTGGCGTAGCCGCACTCGTTGTCGTACCAGGACACGACCTTCACGAAAGTGTCGGTCAGGGACAGGCCGGCCTTCTTGTCGAAGATGGAGGTCCGGGAATCGCCCAGGAAGTCGCTGGAAACCACGTCCTCGTCGGTGTAGCCCAGGACGCCCTTCAGCTCGCCCTCGCTGGCCTCCTTCATGGCCTTGCAGATGTCCTCATAGGTGGCGGGCTTCTCCAGGCGGGCGGTCAGGTCCACCACGGACACGTCCAGGGTGGGGACGCGCATGGAGATGCCGGTCAGCTTGCCGTTCAGCTCGGGGATGACCTTGCCCACGGCCTTGGC
>CAQVQZ010000094.1 GCA_948902155.1 uncultured Oscillibacter sp. | reverse complement strand
TCCACCCGGCTGACGGCGGAGATGGCCGCCAGGGCCTCCCCCCGGAAGCCCAGGGTGCCGATCTTGCCCAGGTCCTCCGGGGAGCGGAGCTTGCTGGTGGCGTGGCGGAGGAAGGCGGTGGGCAGCTCGCTTGGGGCGATGCCGCAGCCGTTGTCGCTGACCCGGATGAGGCCCATGCCGCCCCGGCGGAGCTCCACCACCACGGCGGAGGCCCCCGCGTCGATGGCGTTCTCCACCAGCTCCTTGACCACGCTGGCGGGGCGCTCCACCACCTCTCCGGCGGCGATCAGGTCCGCCACGTGGGCGTCCAGCTGCTGAATATGGGGCATGGGTCATCCCTCCTTGCGGTCAGGAATTTGAGATGGGGGCGGGGCGGTTTCGAATGGTTCACGCGTCACAGCAGGACCGCCGCGACGATGGGGATGGTGAGAATGGAGGCCAGGGTGGTCACGAAGGTGATCTGGGCCATGCACTCGGCGTCGCCGCCGTACTCCATGCACAGGAGGGAGCCGTTTACGGCGGCGGGCATGGCCATCTGGGTGGCCGCGATGCCCAGAATCATGGCGTCGGTCCCCATCCAGCGGAGCAGGGGGCACAGGA
This sequence comes from uncultured Oscillibacter sp., assembly GCA_948902155.1. The sequence continues at coordinate 7,797 of CAQVQZ010000094.1, read as the reverse complement.
CGGCGGGCATGGCCAGAAGGCGCACCGCCGTCAGCGCCCACAGCCGGGGAGAGGCCAGCAGCCGCCCCAGGGACAGCCCCGCCAGCAGGGACCCCACGAACATCAGGGACAGAGGCACGGTGATGCTCCCCACGAACTCCAGGGCCTCCCCCACCATGGCCGGGGGGCGGAGGCGGGCCAGGGCCAGGACCAGCGCCGCGAGAGAGGCGCAGACGCAGGGGGAAAACATCTGCCGGAAGCTGAACCGCCTGGCCCCGGTGAGCATCAGGGGGCCCAGGGTGAAGGACAGCAGGTTGAAGGGCAGGACCAGGATGACGGCGTAAAACAGCGCCTCCGGCCCGAAGAGGGCCACCGCCACCGGGTAGCCGATGAAGCCCACGTTGGGAAAGACCAGGGTGTAGCGCCAGACGCCCTTCTGCCCCGGCGTGCCCCCCAGCAGGGGCGGCACTGCAAAGGCAACGACAAATTCCAGCAGGTAAAACACCAGGGCCACCCGCAGGACCCCCAGCACCACCGAAGGCTCCGGCAGGGCGTCGCCGGTGCAGACCGCCCCTAAAATCATGGCGGGCATGGTGACGGCCAGCAGCAGCTTGGATACTTTTTTATCCGTCTCGCCGCCCAGGATGCCCAGGCGGTTGGCGGCGTAACCGGCGGCGATGGCAAACAGAATCACCAGCATCTCCGCCAGGGTGTCTAAAAAACTCATGAAACCGCTTCTTTCTATGTCAGGCCCGAGAGCACCGACAGGGCGTTCACTCCGGCGTGGAGGGCGATGGAGGCCCAGAGGGTCCCGGAGTGCTCATAGGCCCAGGCCAGCACCAGGCCGGGAATCCAATACTGGGCCATCAGCAGGAAATAGGCCGCGTCCCGGTTCGCCACGGCGAACTGCCACACGTGGAGCAGGGCGAAGAGGGCGCAGCTGGCCCCGTAGGCCAGGAGGCGGCTCTTCTCCTTGAGCCCGCCGAAGACCAGGCCCCGAAACAGCGTCTCCTCCACCACCGGAGCCAGGAAGAGGACGATCAGCAGCGTCATATGGGGGGCGCTGCCGATCTGGGCGGAGATGGCGGAGTTGTTCAGGTTGCCGCCCCGGTCCGCGAAGAACCGCCCGAAACGGGACGCCAGCTCGCACAGGCCGTAGTGGGCCACCAGGCCCACCGCCGCAGTCTTCAGCGCCAGGGCCGGGTCGTCCAGGAAGCGGCGGGTGGTCCGGGCCAGGAGGCGGTGGAAGATCGCCACTGTCACGGCGAACAAGACGTAGTAATAGATCGCGCTGCCCAGGTTTCCCGTCAGTCGCCGACCCAGGAGCTTCCCCGCCAGGCGCAGGATGGGCTGCGCCGCCAGAGGGAGCAGGAGCAGGTAGAAAACGAAAAAAACCGATCCCCAAAACCGCTCCAGGTTTGTCAGGCCCGCCGCCGCTTTTTTCTTCGCCATAGAGGCCCCCTTACTTCAGTTTCTGCTTCAGCTCATAGAGCAGCGTCATGGCCTCGATGGGCGTCAGGGTCTCCGGCTGGCAGCGGCGGAGGGCGTCCAGCACCTCCCCCTCGCCGATGACGCTGAGGGAAACCTGTTCCGCCTCCCGCCGGGGGGCGGTATATTGGACATTGTTCTCCGTTTCCAGCTCCGTCAGTACCTGCCGGGCCCGCTGGAGCACCTTGTCCGGCAGGCCCGCCAGCTTGGCGACTTCAATGCCATAGCTCCGGTCCGCGCCGCCGGGGATGATCTTCCGCAGGAAGATGATCTCCTCGCCACGGGTCTTCACGGCAATGCTGCAGTTGATGGTTCCCGGCAGGGAGTTCTCCAGCTCCGTCAGCTCGTGGTAGTGGGTGGCAAAGAGGGTCTTGGCCCCCAGGGTCTTGGGGTTGGCGCAGTGCTCCAGCACGGCGCGGGCGATGCTCATGCCGTCGAAGGTGGAGGTGCCCCGGCCGATCTCGTCTAAAATCAGCAGGGAGCGCTTCGTAGCGCAGCGGAGGATGTCCGCCACCTCCGTCATCTCCACCATGAAAGTGGACTGCCCGGCGGAGAGGTCGTCGCTGGCCCCTACCCGGGTAAAGATGCGGTCCACCACGCCGATGCGGGCGTGGGCGGCGGGGACGAAGCCCCCCATCTGGGCCATGAGAACGATCAGCGCCACCTGGCGCATGTAGGTGGACTTGCCCGCCATGTTGGGGCCGGTGATGATGGCCACCCGGCTCTCCTTTTCCCCCAGGAAGGTGTCGTTGGGGACGAAGAGGGTGTCTTTCAGGACCCGCTCCACCACGGGGTGCCGGCCCTCCCGGATGTCGATGACGCCGGACTCGTCCACGTCGGGGCGGCAGTAGTGGTTCCGCACCGCCACCGCCGCCAGGGAGGCCAGGGCGTCCGCCTCCGCCACGGCGGCGGCGCTTTTCAGCACACGGGCCGAGGCGGCGGATACTTCTTGGCGCAGCTTGGTGAACAGCTCGTACTCCAGGGCCACCACCCGGTCGGAGGCCGTCAGGATGGAGTTCTCCAGCTCCTTCAGCTCCTGGGTGATGTAGCGCTCCCCGTTGGCCAGGGTCTGCTTGCGGATGTAGGCGTCCGGGACCTGGCCCTTGAAGGAGTTGGAAACCTCGATGTAGTAACCAAAGACTTTGTTATAGCCGATTTTTAACGTCCGGATGCCGGTCCGCTCCTTTTCCCGGGCCTCCATCTCGGGGATGACGCCCTTGCCGCTGCGCAGGATGTGCCGCAGGCGGTCCACTTCCCCGTCGAAGCCGTCCCGGATCAGCTCTCCCTCCCGGACGGAGAAGGGGGGCTTGTCGCAGATGGTCTCCGCGATGCGGCTCCCCAGGTCCTCCAGGGTGTCCAGCTCCTCCGTCAGCTCCGCCAGACGGCGGTCCGGAAAGGCGGAGAGGCGGCTTTTGATCTCCGGCAGCTTCTCGATGGCGGACCGGAGGGATACCAGGTCCCGCCCTCCGGCGGTGCCGTAGACGATGCGGCCGATGAGGCGCTCCATGTCTCCCAGGCCCGACAGGGCCGCGATGAGCTCCTCCCGGTTGATGGCGTCCCCCACCAGGGCGGCGACCGCCCCGTTCCGGCGGCAGATCGCCGCCACGTTCAGCAGGGGCCGCTCCAGCCAGCTCCGGAGGCAGCGGCCCCCCATGGGGGTCTGGGTCCGGTCCAGGACCCAGAGGAGGCTCCCCTTCTTCTCCTTGCTCCGGAGGGTGGCCGTCAGCTCCAGGTTCCGCCGGGTGGACAGGTCCAGCTCCATGAACCGGCCCTGCTCGTAATAGTCCAGGTCGTTGATATAGGACAGGTCCGTCTTTTGCGTCTCATATAAATAGTGCAGCAGCCCCCCCAGGGCCATCGCCGCCGCAGGGACGGCGGCGGGCAGGCGGGACCACGCCTCGTCGCCGAACTGCTTCCGGATGTTCTTCTCCGCCTCTCCCAGGAGAAAGCGGCGCTCTCCGGCGTTCTCCACCCGGCAGTGGAACTTGTCCCGCAGGGCCTCCACCAGGGCCGTCTCGGAGTGGGCGCCGTCGTTCAGCACCGCCTCGACGGGGGAGAAGCGGCCCAGCTCGTTGATAACGTGCTCCATCCGGTCCTTGCCGGTAAAGGCCGTCAGGTGGGCCCGGCCGGTGGTGATGTCGCAGAAGGTGACCCCGGCGGAGCGGGAGTCCGCGTAAACGGCGCAGATGAAGTTGCTGGACTTCTCCTCCAGACAGGCGGCGTCGGTGACGGTGCCGGGAGTGACTACCCGGATGATGTCCCGCTTCACCAGGCCCTTGGCCGTGGCGGGGTCCTCCATCTGCTCGCAGATGGCTACCTTGTAGCCCTTGGCGATGAGCCGGGCGATGTACGCCTCGCTGGCGTGGTAGGGGATGCCGCACATAGGAATCTGTTCCGACTCCGGCTTCTGGTGCTTGCCCCGGTCCCGGCTGGTGAGGGTCAGGTCCAGCTCCTGGGAGGCCAGCTTCGCGTCGTCGGCGAACATCTCGTAAAAATCTCCCAGGCGGAAGAACAGGATGGAGTCCGGATTCTCTTCCTTGATCTCCAGGTACTGCTTCATCATGGGGGTCAGCTCAGCCATGGGGACGCTTCCTTTCTCTCGTCTCTTACAGTTCCGCCGTTGTGCCGCCGTGCATGGGGCGGAGGCGGTCCCCCAGGGCCTCCTGGAGGCGGTCGTAGGCCCAGCCGCCGGTGCAGTGGCCGGTGTAATACACCGTGTCTCCCTGGGTCAGGAATCGGGCCGTGGCGGCGATCAGCTCCGCCGAGGAGGCGGAAGCCGGGTCCAGCTCGAAGAGGTGGAACCCGCCGAAGACCACGTCCGGCCTCCGGCCCAGGCGCTTCTCCGCCGCCCGGAGGGTGTTCACGATGCCCAGGTGGCCGCACCCGGCCAGCAGGACGGCTTTTCCGTCCTCCTCCGCCAGCAGGTGCTGCTCGTGGGCAAAGCCGTCGGGGCGGAAGCCGTTGGGGGTCTTCTCCTGGAGCTTCGGGGCCACGGCCCGGACGCTTTGGTCGTCCTCCACGCCGGAGAACAGCAGCAGGCCCCGGTCCAGTTCTTGGAAGTCCTCCGTGAACACCAGGCGGTCCGTATCCAACTCCGGCGGGAGGCCGATATAGTTCGGCTCCTGTCCCGGCAGGACGGCATAGTAGGGGTGCAGGGCCTCCCGGCGGAGGTAGATGGGGGCGGTGCGGTTCACGGCGCAGAAGGCCGCCAGGCCGCCGCCGTGGTCCGAGTGGCCGTGGGACAGCACGGCGATGTCCACTGCGGAAATGTCCACGCCCAGAGCCTTCGCGTTGTCCAGAAACTGGGCGTCGGGGCCCATGTCGAATAGAATCTTATGGGCCGCGGTTTCCACGTAGATGGACAGCCCCCGGGCGGAGGCCAGCTCCGGCCGGCAAACGTCGTTTTCCAGCAAAGTGATGATTTTCATGGGAGGGCCTCCTGCATTCGTTCTCAGCCGCCCTTGACAACCGGGGCGGCGGCGGTTATAATCAAGACAAGAGGGCGGTCAGCCGGGTCCAGCCGGTTGGCGGTCAACACTCTTACAAGTTTATAGCTTGAGAATATGCCGCTTTCCGCTGGGGTTGGGGGGCGGCTTATCTCTTTAGGTTATGACCTAATTGGATGGCCGCAATCACGAGCGTAAGTAACGCGATGGTTTCCAGCACGCTCATGGGCCTCACCTCTTTCCACTTGGAAGAGGATTGACCCCGCCTCTCTTATCTTCTTGATTATACCATATCTGTCAATAACCCGTCAAAAGGCTCTGAATGTTCGCGGATGTCAAAAAACCCAGGAAAAAAGGCCCCTTTGGAAAGGGGCTCCCGGCGGAGTCGGGTGGGGATTGTTGGCAGGGAGTTTCTTCCAGCGGAAGATTTGCTGTAGGAGGAAATCTCTGTGAACGTTCTTCTATTGCAAGTCAGGCGATGGGCAGAATCCCTGCGACAATCCTCCGTCACGGCTTCGCCGTGCCACCTCCTTTCAAAAGGAGGCTTTTTTCTTTCTTCCTTTGAAACGGTTTGGCGCATTCGCACGGGGCTTTTTTCTTTTTTAGAACGGCTTGGCGTATTTGTGCGGAGGTTTTCTATGCTTCCGGGGCCTTGGGCCATTCCCGGCAGACCAGTTCGTCCAGGGAAATTTCGTAGAAATCCGCCAGGGCCACCAGCGTGGACATCCGAGGGTCTTGCAGACCGTACTCAAACCGCTGGTAGGTGTGCAGATTGAGCCCTAATTCCTTCACCAGGTCCTTTTGCAGGACGCCTTTTTGATTTCTGAGCTGAACCAGCTTTTCCGGAAATTTCATACGAAGCTCCCTTGACATGACAAAATTTGAATGTTATACTAAACTTGTGAGATGCCAAAATTTGAATTTCTGCGAGGGGGTCATTTCATGGACGCTTATCTCCATTGTCTATACCAATACATCTCAGAAAACCTGCTCCAGGACGCCCGGCTGAACGTCATCAAATACAGCCGCTGGACCGAGCGCCAGAACGCGGCTTGGGACGCTCTGAAAAAAGCGCTGTCTCCCGAGCAGCTGGAGCTGGTCGAGAACTACCGCGACGGCTGGAGCGGGAGGCGGCTTTTGGAGGACGAAATCCTCTTTCAGCAGGCCGTGGACTTGGGGAAGTGGATGGCCCGTTAGACGGGTTCGCCGTACAGCGCCCAGGTGTTGCTCCCCGTGACCTTCACATCCAGGAAGCGCCCGATCAGGGACGGGTCCCCCTTCAGCCGCACCAGGCGGTTCCCCTCCGTCCGGGAAGAGAGGGGATAGTCCCCGTCGCCGCTCTCGCCGTCCACCAGCACCCGGACCGTCTTGCCCACGTAGCCCGCGTGTATCTCGGCGGAATGCCGGTTCTGGACCTCCAGGAGGCGGTCGAACCACTTCTGCTTTTCCGCCCGCGGCACCGGGTCCGGCAGGGACGCCGCCCTGGTGCCGGGGCGGGGAGAGTAGATGAAGGTGAAGAGGGCGTCGAAGCCCACTTCCTCCACCAGGGACACGGTGTCCATGGACTCCGCCTCCGTCTCGCCGGGGAAGCCGATGATGACGTCCGAGGTCAGCACCAGGCCCGGCATGGCGGCTTTGGCATAGCGAATCAGGCCCAGGTAGGACTCCCTGGTGTAGCGTCGGTTCATCTCCTTCAGCACCCGGTCGTTGCCGGACTGGAAGGGGAGGTGCAGCTGCTTGGCCACGTGGCCGCAGCGGGCCATGGCGTCGAAGAGGGCGGGGGTGGCGTCCTTGGGGTGGCTGGACATGAAGCGTATCCAGTAGTCGCCGGGAATCTTGTCGATGTCCTCCAGCAGGTCGGGGAAGTGATAGCCGGTATCCAGGTCGTTGCCGTAGGAGTTGACGTTCTGGCCCAGGAGGGTGATGTCCTTGTACCCGGCTTCCACCAGCTCCCGGACCTCCGCCAGCACCGCCTTGGGGTCCCGACTCCGCTCCCGGCCCCGGACGTAGGGGACGATGCAGTAGGCGCAGAAGTTGTTGCAGCCGTACATGATGGAGACCCAGGCTTTCACGCCCCGCTCCCGCACCACCGGCAGGCCCTCGGCAATGCCGCCCGCCTCGCCGGCCACGGAGAACACCCGCTTTTTCGTCTCGTAGACCTCCAGCAGCAGCTCCGGGAAGCGCCACAGGGCCTGGGGGCCGAAGACCAGGTCCACGTGGCGGTAGGACTCTTTGATGCGCTTTGCTGCCCGCTCCTCCTGGGCCATGCAGCCGCAGAGGACGATGATCTGCTCCGGGTTCTCCTTCTTGGAGTGGGTGAGGATGCCCAGGTTGCCGTAGACCCGCTGTTCCGCGTGCTCCCGGATGGCGCAGGTGTTCAGCAGCACCAGGTCCGCCTTTTGGGCTTCGCCGGTGAAGGCGAAGCCCATTTCCTCCAGCATGCCCATGAGCCGCTGGCCGTCGGCTACGTTCTGCTGGCAGCCGTAGGTCTGGAGATAGGCGAGGGGGGTTCCGCAGCCCTGGTTCCGCTGTCTGATTTTTTCGCAGATGTGAAGCTGGCGCTGGATATCCTCTTCACGGATATACTGAGTTTTTCCGGTTTCACGCATGACAGATGCTCCTTTTTCTATCCCATTCAAGAGGATATCCGTTCCGGCTCAGTAGCCGAAGATCATGTCCCGCCGGATCTCGGCCAGGGAGTGGGCTCCGCACATGGCCATGGCGTCGGCCAGCTCGGCCTTCAGCTTGTCCACATACACCTGCACGCCCTCGGCTCCGCCGCCGTAGACCATGTTCACAAAAGGCCGTCCGATCAGCACGGCGTCCGCGCCCAGGGCCAGGGCCTTGAACACGTCCAGGCCGGAGCGGATGCCGCCGTCCACCA
>CAQVQZ010000093.1 GCA_948902155.1 uncultured Oscillibacter sp. | reverse complement strand
GCGCTGGAGGAGGAGAGGAAGCGCAGCAGCTCGTCCAGAATCTCGTCCAGCTCCCGTGGCGTCAGCCACAGCAAAAACTGCCCCAGATACCGGGGGATATACTGGGAAATCTCCGACTGCCCGGTTTCCAGCGCCTCGCACAGCTCCACGGCCACCTCGTTCCGCCGGGGCGGCGTCAGCATGGGGGCGATGTCCAGCAGGGCGCTCCCCGCCAGCCGCCGGACCACTACGTTTTCGCTGACCTTCAGCAGATTGGAGAAATGGGTGGCGATGTGGAGGGCGTTGGCGGCCTCGCTCCGCCGGGCCTGGTCCAGCAGGTACTCCACGCCCACGGCCTTCAGCACCCAGGGCGTGGCGGTTTTCAGGTTGTCCAGGAACACGCCGCTGGCGGCGTCTCCCTGGTCCAGCAGGTCCTCCTGGCCGGACACGTCCAGCCCCAGGGACTGCCCCAGGCGGCACTGGAGATACAGCAGGGGCGTGCTGGCCCGGCAGTCCGCCGCAGCGGCGGCGCGTTTGATGGCCAGCCGCTCCGCCGAATCCCGGCCCAGCACCGGCAGCATCCGCCGGGCCAGGCGCATGGCGGCGGCCTGCTGGGGGGCCTCGCCCCACTCCAGCCACCAGGCCAGAAACTCCGCCAGCCGGGTCAAATCCCGCCGGGCCACCCGCTCCATGGGCAGGTTCAGCGCCGTATTCAGCAGGGCGAAGGCCCCTTCCGGGTCCTCGGCGGCAGGGTCCTGGTAGTGCCGGAAGAGCAGCTCGGCAAAGCGGGGGAAGTCCTCGTCGGAGCACCCTCCCAGCAGCGCGTCCGCCGCCGTCTTGGCCTGATAGCGGATCATGCTGATCTGCCGGGGCGTCAGGCGGCGGTCCGGGTGGATCAGCTTCTCCAGGTAGTCCGCCCACAGCTCGAAGGGCCGTTCCTCCTGGGGGCTGGGGGCCGCCCCTACGGGCAGTTCCTTTTTATAGCCCGAGAGGAACTTGGACAGAATCCGCCCCATCAGCCCCGCCGCCTGCCGGCGGAGGTCGCCGTCGGGCTGGAGCAGCAGCTCATAGAGAAATTCCAGCGTCTGTTCCTTCTGTTCCACGGTCCAGTAGGTGAAGTATTCCCGGAAGATGGACACATAGGCCCGGATGCGGGCGGGGTCCTTCTCCCCCCGTGCGGCTTCCAGGGTGCCCACAAAGAGCCGTTCCCGGCTCAGGCGGTGCATCAGCCGGATGTTGTGGTCCACGGCGGTCCGCCGCAGGCCCAGGACCACCTCGTCCTCGTTCATCAGGGCGGGGTCCTTCCGAGGCAGGGGCGGACCGCCCCTGGTCTCCAGGCTGACGTCCACGCCGAAGGTTTTCAAATACCCCTCGAAGTCCTGGAGCTTCAAATAGACGTACTGATACCGCCGCCGCTTGGCGGCGTCCACGTTGTCCAGCTTGTTCAGAATCACGTCGAAGGCCCCGCCCAGAGAGAACAGCCGGGCCGTTTCCCGCCCTCCGGCGTCCCGCTCCTGCTTTACCCGGAAGTCCGCGTAAACCAGCACCAGGGATTCCGAGGACAGGTTTTCCAGCTCCAGGTCCCAGACGGAGTGGTTGGCGGCGATGCGCCCCAGAGCCGCCAGCCCCCGCCAGGTGAACCATTGGTCGGTGTAGTAGTAGTGCAGGTAGGGCACCCGCTCCCCCGGCTTGCAGCCGAACTTGCCGATGTCGTGCCCCGCGGCGGCGGCGGAGATCAGCCCCAGGTCGATCTTCCCGCCCCCGGCCTTGAAGGCCCTGGAGACCATCATGGACACATGGTGGACCCCGGCGATGTGCTCGCAGGTGCGGAAGGGCGTGACCTCCCGGCCCAGGCGCAGCAGCTCATAGACGTACTCCTCCCGCCAGCGGCGGCGGAACTGGCGGTATTCCTCCGCCACGGCGCTGCCCTTCAGCTCCTCCTCGGTGCAGAAGTCGAAATCCAGCCAGAAATCGAAAGGCAGAGCCCGCCGCTCCGCGTCCAGCAGCGCCCGGAGGAACTGCAAAAAGCACAGCGCCCCGTCCCGCTGGGCGGGGGAGTGGGCGGGGTCCCCTTGGGGGAAGAGCAGGGACGACGCCACCTGATAGGCATAGAGCCCCCACCCCTCCTTCGGCTCCGGGGCCAGCGCGTCCAGCAGGGGACGGAAGCATTCCAGCGCCGCCCGGCAGTCCACCCGCTCCGCAATGGGCAGCAGCGGAGCCAGCCGCGCCGCCCAGTCCACGCCGTCCAGGCGGGCGGCGATGTCCGTCCGGGTGAGCTTCCGCAAAAACGCCTCTTCCCGAAAAGCGCCGTTCAAATCCCGATCAAGCTGTTCCATAGGTCCCTCCGTTCCGCCCGGGGTGGGCCGGTGGTTTTCATAGGCACAGTATACCGCACTTGCCCGCCGGGGGAAAGGGGAAAAATAAAAAAGCCGCCCTCCCGGCGGCAAAGGTGTTTGCAAGAAAGGAAAAGCCGACGCCATCCACTGCAGCGAAAAGCGCTAAAAAGAGAACATCATTCAGCAAGGAAAATAAACCTCTTTTGAAAGGCAATGTCACTTGACTAAGGAAAATAAGGCAAGCTTCCCTAAACTTAATGATATTGTCCAAAATCCCCCACCCATTTTGCGAAAGCGCCTGGAAAACGGAAGTCTTTTGTGATATACTTTCTACCGATGATTTGAATGCATGGAGGAACCCATGGAGTTCTCAAAAGACAATTTGAAAGAAGCCAGGCGGCAGATTGATTCTACTTTGCATAAACTGCGGGAAACCATAAAGACATTGGAATCCAAAGAAAACCCCGAGCGGTACAAGTCACAAATCACATTAGCGCGGCGGCGGGTAAAAGCCTTTGAACTTGCAAACCGGCTCATCGAAAACGAGCTGGACAAATAGAAGCGCCAAGCCGCCATGACACAATACGCAAACTGGAACAAACGGAGGAATGCCTCGTGTTTCAAAAAGTCATCGTGATCGGCTGCCCGGGAGCGGGGAAGAGCACCTTCTCAAGAAGGCTGAAAAGCGAAACCGGCCTGCCCCTATATTATCTCGACATGCTGTGGCACAAGCCGGATAAAACGACCATCACCAGGAGTGCGTTTGACCTCAGATTAAAGGAGATTCTTTCAAGAGATCAATGGATTATCGACGGCAACTATACCCGAACACTCACGATGCGCCTCCAAGCCTGCGACACGGTCTTTTTGTTGGACCTGCCGGTGGAAGAATGCCTTGCGGCAGCAGAGGCCCGCGTAGGAACGCCCCGCGAGGATATGCCGTGGATGGAGACGGAATTTGACGAAGAGTTCAAGCAATGGATATTGAATTTCCCACGAGACGAATTACCTTTTATTTACGAACAGATTCGTCGGTTTCAAGAGAGAAAACACATCACGGTTTTTCATTCAAGAAATGAGATACAGGCGTATTTCAACCAAACATTCAGCGGTAAGACTGGAATGTAGGCGCGGCTATCAGCCGCCCGCTCCCACCCCGGTCCGCGCTTCGTTTTTCTCCAAAAATTTCCATTCCTACAAACTCCCCCCGAATCCGCCGGGAAAATCCCAAAAAAAGTCTTGCGATTTCGGAAAATGATGGTATACTGTATTGCGTAAGATTGACACAATCGGGGAATCTCCCGCTCCGCCGGAGCGGGCCTCCCACATCGTTTGCTATGAGGTGATTGCGATGGTTGGTGGAATTTCAGGCGTCGGCGGCATCCGCATGGGATATGTGAGCCCCTATCAGCGCTCCCGTGCCATGGACGGCGTCCAGAACGCGCAGACCGCCCCCCGTCAGGGCGCGGTCATGGGCGCGCGGAAGGCCGCTTCTCCCGAGACGCCGGTGCAGCCGGTCACGGCATCCCGTCCCGTATCCAGAAACGACGTATCCCTTCCGGAGCTGACCAGCCGCCTGGAGAACGACCCCGCGGCCATGGCCGGGCGCATGCGGATGCGCCGGGGCGCCGTCAACCAGGAAGGCCTGTTCGTGGAGTCCGGAGCCGACGGCTCCCCCGTTCAGGGCGCGAAGCGGAACACCCTGGAGGGCCAGCTCTCCCACGCGGAGAACGCCATGGCGAAGAACGACCTGGAGGGCGCGGAGGACGTTCTGCAAAACGGCGCGCCGTCCCTTCCCAAGAAAGAACTGACTCCCGAGCTCCTGGGCCAGGACAAAGCCGGCCAGGAGAAAGCGGTCCTTCCCGGCCAGAAGCCGGAGGAGGATGACGCCCTGGAGGGCGTGAAGACCGGGGCCCAGAGCGCCCAGGACGCCCTGAAGGAGGGCGAGTGCCAGACCTGCGAGGAGCGCAAGTATCAGGACGGCTCCGACGACATGGGCGTCTCCTTCCAGACGCCCACCAACATCAAGCCGGAGCAGGCGGCCTCCGCCGTCCGGGGCCACGAGATGGAGCACGTCTATCGGGAGCAGGCCAAGGCCGACCGGGAGGGCCGGAAGGTGGTCAGCCAGAACGTGACCATGCACACAGAGATCTGCCCTGAGTGCGGCAAGTCCTACGTTTCCGGCGGCACCACCCGCACGGTGACCAAGGCGGACACGGACAACAACGCCCAGCAGGACCTCGCCCGCCAGAGCGACGAACAGCAGAAGCAGCGGACGCCCTTTTCCGCAGTAGCTTGAATCGTGTAAAACAGCGTCCCGTTCCGGGACGCTGTTTTTCTTGAAAATCCGATGAAAAATTACCGAAACCCCGGAACCTTTCCCCGATAAAAACCGTCTATCTAAACAAAGGCCCCGCTTGGAAGACGGGGCGGAAAAGGAGGAAGCACGGATGAAAAGAGGACTTGCCCTGTTCCTGGCCGCGCTGCTGACGGCCCTGACCCTGACCGCCTGCGGCGGCTCCGGGGGAGGGCCCAAGAGCAGTTCCGGCAGCGCCGGCGCCTACGACGCCGGAGGCGAAAGCAACTGGAAATCCGAGATGATGGATTTTGGCTTTGACGAAGCCCCCTCGGACGCTCAGATCGAAACGGAAGCCCCCGTCAAAAGCGAGGAGGACAGCCGCCTGGCCAACGCCAAGATGGTCTACACCGCCAGCATCGAGGCGGAGACCCAGGATTTCGACGCCTGCACCGCCTCCCTGGAGTCCCTGGTGGACCAGATGGGGGGCTACCTGGAATACGCCTCCATGGGCAGCTACGGCGACGGAAGCCGGAACGCCAGCTACACCGTCCGCATCCCCTCCGCCCGGTTCCGGGACTTCCTGTCCAGCGTGGGGGAGCTCAGCCACGTCACCAGCCAGGACCGGAACTCGGACAACATCAGCGAATTGTATTACGACACCGAGAGCCGCCTGGCCACCCAGCGCACCAAGATGGAGCGGCTCCAGATGCTCCTCGCCAAGGCGGAGAACATGGAGGACATCATCGACCTGGAGAACGCCATCAGCGAAACGGAGTACCAGATCGAGCAGCTCACCGGCTCCCTCCGGCACTACGACTCCCTGGTGGACTTCGCCACCGTGGACGTCCGCCTGCGGGAGGTCCTGCGCCTCACCACGGTGGAGGAGGCCCCGCCCACCTTCGCCAGCCGCCTGGGCAACGCCTTCGTGGACGGCCTCCACGGCTTCGGCGGCTTCCTCCAGGACCTGGCGGTCTACCTGGCCTACAACTGGACCTGGATGCTCCTCCTGGCCCTGATCATCCTTCTGGTGGTCAAGCTCTCCAAACGGCGGCAGGCCCAGCGGGCGGAGTTCTTCCGCCGCCCGGCCTCTGAAAAGCCTCCCTTCTTCCGCCGCAAAAAGGGAGAAGAAGGCAAAAAGCCGGATGACAAACCGGACAAAGACTGATATACTAAAGGGGCGGACTTGCGTCCGCCCCCGATTTTTCATCTTATCGTCAGCACAGTTGAAAAAATCCAAAGGTTTTTTCAACGAGGCGCTGCCTTACAGCGCCTCAAGCCGCTTATGCGGCTTAGTGTACATGTCTTCATAGGAAACGCACAGCGCTTTGCGCCCCGGCAAACCATTGGTTTGCCGGTTGAAAAGAAGTTTTGCTTCTTTTCAGCTGCGTTGACTATATCATCCACGGCGCACATTCGCGCACGAAGGAGGAAACCGCAATGAAACTCACCTGGCTGGGCCACGCCTGCTTCCTGGTGGAAGAGGCGGACTATCGCATCCTGCTGGACCCCTACACCGGCGTGGAGGGCTATCCGCCCCTGTCAAACCGGAGCTTGTCCGTCCACAAAATCCTATGCAGCCACCAGCACTTTGACCACAACGCCGTCGACCAGGCGGAGGTGGTCCCCTTCGACGGCCCCTGCCCCTTCTCCATCCGCACTGTGGAGACCTTCCACGACGGCCAGGGCGGGGCCCTTCGAGGAAACAACACCATCCACATCCTCTCGGCGGACGGCTTTACCATTGCTCACCTGGGGGACCTGGGTCACCAGCTGAGCCCGGAGCAGGTCGCCGCTATCGGACACCTGGACCTGGTAATGATTCCCGTGGGGGGCACCTACACCCTGGACGCCCAGGGGGCCAAGGCCGTCTGCGAGGCCCTGGACCCCGTCTGCGTAATCCCCATGCACTACCGCCACGACCCCTTCGGCCTTCCCAACGTGGCGGGAGTGGAGGACTTTTTGGCCCTGTGGCCCAAGGAGGAGATCAACCGCCTGGCGGGGCCCGTACACAAGATGGACAGCGGCTTCCCCGGGGTGCTGCTGCTGAGCTTTGAGAGGAAATGATATGTATCAATACATCTTATTTGACCTGGACGGCACCCTGACGGACTCCCGGGAGGGCATCGTCCACTGCGTCCGGGAGACTATCCAGGGCTACGGCGACCCCGTTCCGCCGGAGGAAACCCTTCTCCGCTTCATCGGCCCGCCCCTTCAGGACTCCTTCATCCGCTTCTGCGGCTACAGCCCCGAGAAGGCGGCGGAGGCGGTGGAGCGTTTCCGCCTCATCTACGAGCCGGTGGGCCAGTACGAGAACCAGGCGGCCCCCGGCATGGAGCCCCTGATGGCCCGCCTGCGGGAGAAGGGCTATGTGCTGGCCCTGGCCTCCTCGAAACCGGAAAATCTCTGCCGCTCCATCTGCGCCCGCTTCGGCTTCACGCCCCACCTGTCGGTCCTGGTGGGCAGTCCGCCCCACGGGGACTGGGAGAAGGAAGACGTGGTCCGGGAGGCCATGCGCCAGTTGAACCTGACCCCCGCCGACCTGCCCCAGGTCCTGATGGTCGGGGACCGGAAATTCGACGTGGAGGGGGCCCGCGCCTGCGGCGTCGACTGCGCCGGAGTGGAGTTTTTCGGCTATGCCCCGCCGGGCGAACTGGAAGAGGCGGGAGCCGTCGCCGTCGCCGCCACGGCGGAGGAATTGGAGGATTTCATCCTCTCCCACTGACGCGGAAACCCACGGGACCCAAACGCAATGTCTCATTGCCATGATCTGAATGACCGGAGCGGCAGGGCTGGGCCCTGCCGCTCCGGCGTTTTACACGGTCTTTACAATATTCGTATACCCCGTCAGATACTCGTCCACCTCCGCCGCCACGGTGCGGCCCTCGGCGATGGCCCAGACCACCAGGGACTGGCCCCGGCGCATATCCCCGGCGGAAAAGACCTTCTCCACGTTGGTGGCGAAGCTCCCGGCGGGGGTACGGACCGTGCCGTCGTGCTCCGCGCCGAAGGCGTCGCACACCGGGGAGGCGCAGCCCGCGAAGCCGGTGGCGGCGATCAGCAGGGTGCAGGGCAGCGCGTCGCCCTCGGTGGTGATTATGCCGGTGAGCGCGCCGTTTTCCACCGTCAGCTCCCGGACCTGGACGCCGAACCGCCGGGGGTCCCGGCCCAGGACCGCCAGGGCCTCCTCGTGGGCGTAGTCCAGGGGGAGCCTGCCGTTTTGCAGATAGTCCTCCAGGGGGCGGCGGACCAGCTGGGTAACGGAGGCACAGCCCTGCCGGAGGGCGGTGGCCACGCAGTCGCTGGCCGTGTCGCCGGTCCCCACGATGACCACGTCCCGGCCCTCTGCCGTGGGGACGGCGGGGTCCTTGCCGAACTGTTGGCGCTCCACGGCGGCTTTCAGGTACTCGGTTCCGTAGACGAAGCCGTTTACTCCCTCGACGGGGAGGTCCAGGGGCCGGGGGCGCTCCGCGCCGCAGCAGAGGATCACCGCGTCGTAGTCCCGCAGCAGCCGCTGGGCCACGGCGGGGTCCGCCGCGTCCACGCCGGTGACGAAGCTGACCCCCTCGTCGGTCATAAGGTTAATCCGGCGCTTCACCACGTCCTTGGGCAGCTTCATGTTGGGGATGCCGTAGGTCAAAAGCCCGCCGCAGCGCTCCTCCCGCTCCACCACCGTGACGGAGTGGCCCCGGTGGTTCAGCTGGTCCGCCGCCGCCAGGCCCGCCGGGCCGGAGCCCACCACGGCCACCTTCTTCCCCGACCACTGAGGCGGGCGGCGGCGCTTCACGGCCTTGGCGGCGAAGGCGTCCTCAATGACGCTGAGCTCGTTGTCCCGGATGGTGACGGCGTCGCCGTAGAGGCCGCAGATGCAGGCC
>CAQVQZ010000092.1 GCA_948902155.1 uncultured Oscillibacter sp. | reverse complement strand
ACTTCTTCAACAGCTTCGTGGACAAGGGGCTGAAGGAGCGGCTGGAGCACGTGGCTTCCTCCAGCTTCGGCCGGGTGAGCTACACGGAGGCCGTGTCCATCCTGGAGAAGAACAACGACAAATTCGACTACAAGGTCTTCTGGGGCTGCGACCTCCAGACGGAGCACGAGCGGTATCTCACGGAACAGGTCTACAAGCGGCCCGTGTTCGTCACGGATTATCCCAAGGAGATCAAGGCGTTTTACATGCGCCTCAACGACGACGGGAAGACCGTGGCGGCGGCGGACTGCCTGGTGCCGGGCATCGGCGAGATCATCGGCGGGAGCCAGCGCGAGGAGCGACTGGACATCCTGGAGGCCCGCATCAAGGAGCTGGACATGGACCCGGAGAGCTATTGGTGGTACTGCGACCTGCGGCGGTACGGCACGTGCCGACACGCCGGGTTCGGGCTCGGGTTTGAGCGGCTGGTGATGTATCTCACCGGCGTGAGCAATATCCGGGATGTGCTGCCGCATCCCAGGACGGTCGGTAGCGCCGACTTCTAAAAATTTCAGCCATGTTGATGGCTGGTGCAATGCACCCCCCATTTTCTCTTTTTATTCCCGAATAAAAAGAGAAAACGGGCCGTGCACGGTCCAAAAGAGAAAAACAAGGGGATGCGGTTTACGGGGGCGCGCAAGAGAGTGCTTCCGATTCCAGGAAGGTCTTTAGCACGCGGCGTCGTGCGAGCGGGGGTTTTGGTTGTTGTCGAATCGACTTCCGTCTCTTTCCGCTGTCGCTCTGGCTGGTGGTGGTTGGAAGGCTTGGCTGGCGTGGCTTTTGGGCCCTCTCCTCTTGCTGATTTTCTCATTTCTCGATTAAACAGCGGCGCTCTGATGAGCGCCGCTGTTTTGTGCTTTTATTGGCAGTTGCGGTTTATGATTTCTTGGATGGTTTCCGTTTGTTCTATTGTCAGGGGCGCTTGGCCTTGGTCGCAGCGGGCGTAAGTCTCGGTCAAGTTTACGCCGTAACCGTCGCCGAACTCGGTATCTACCGTGAACTCCGGCAGGCAGCGGCACACAGCTTCCGGGTCGTAGTTCAGGTTGATCAGAATGTCCGTCAGCGTCACGGAGTCGCTGCCCCAGAAAGAGAAGGTTTCGCCGTTCCGTTTTACTTCCGTCACCGTATTGCCGCAATAGCCGGTCACCGGGTCGTCTACCGTCTGGGGTACCGCCGCCGGGGCGTGGCTGTCACGGTCGAACTCCCAGCCCAAGCCCTCCAGTGTGGTCAAAGTTTCCTCCGGGATGTCCGGCCAGGACCCCTCTTCCAGGACCTCGTAGCCGTACACCTCCGTCTGTGCTGGGAATGTTTCAGAGACGCCGTCATGGGTCACCCGGAGCCGGTCGCCGCTTTGGCACTCGCAGAACGCGTCGTTGATCTTCGTCGTCAGGACGATGGCTTCCCCGTCCTCCGTCACCAGCAGGGGCTTCCTGTCCCCCTCGTTGTTCTCTGCGATCAGGGCGCGGCCCTCCGTCTCTGTCAGCTCCGGTTCCGCCGCCGGGGCGGCGCAGGAGGCCAGCAGGAGCGCCAGGGCGCAGATCAAAATCCATATCCGTTTCATCGTCACTCCTCCTCAGGAAATCATCTCAGCGCCGATTTGATAGCCGGTCCAGGTCCCGAACTCCGGCCACATGGCGGAGCAGTCATAGAAGCCGTAGGCCCCCAAGGGGCTCCGCCATTTATCCGCGTTGAAGAACAGCGTGGGCAGGGAATAAATTTCCTCCGCGTGCATCTCCTCGTTGGGCGTGATGGAGAACAGGCATCCGTCCTCCCACTGATACCACAGGGGGCTGTCCTCCCCGTTTTTCGGTTCGGGGGTGCTGAGGTGGGAGGCGGTGAAATACCCCTGTTCCTTCAGCTCGTCGAAAGTCCCCGTCACCACCTCCACGCCGTGCATCTCCCCAAAGCGCCAGGCCAGGGCGGATTTTTCGCTCTCGGTCAGCTCCCCGGGGGCCCGGGAGAGGTCCAGCCCCGCCAGGGCAATGCCCTCATTCAGCCCCGGGTCCTTCTGCCACAGGTCGTCCAGGACTTGCAGGTACAGGCCGCAGAGGTCATAACAGGTTCCGCCGGGGTTTTTCTCCGCACCGATGGACCAGGCCGTCACGGAATACACCTCTCCCAATTGGGCGGGGAAGCTCTCCAGCACGTTGCCGTTAAAGGCCACGTCCACCGTCATGCCGTCCTCCAGGGCGGACGCGTCCGCCAGCTCGCCGTCCAGATAGACGGGAATCGTCAGGGGCTGGGACTTCCCCGCCGGGCGGTCGCCGTATAAGATGTCTGCCCTGGGTCCTCCGTTGGCCAGATTCAGCCGGTAGACCCCGGCGCCGTCATAGAGGCCCTCCCCCAATTCGGCCAGGAGCAGATTCCCGTTTTCCGCCCCGTCCACGACGCGGCAGGTGAGGACGGCGGGCTCCTCGTCCGGGTCCAGGGAGACCGTCGTCCCTGTGCCGGGGATCACTGCTGTGGCAGGAGCTTCCGTCCCGCCGGGGGCCGGGGGCTCGGGCGTCTCCGCCGGGGCTCCTCCGCAGGCGGACAGCAGGCTTATGCACAGGGCCAGAGCCCATAGGGATTTCCAAAGCTTCATAAAATCGCCTCCTCTGCCTGTTTGGACGGCGGAGGAGGCGGTTTTGTTCCGGGGTTATGGATTTTTTTTGGTTTTCCGCAGGATCACGCCCAGCAGTCCCCCGGCCAGGGCGGCGGCGCCCGCCACCCACACCTGAAACAGGGCCGTATAATTATAGATTGCAAACACGCAGGGCAGGGTAAAGGCCGCGCACGCCGCCGGGTAGACCGGCCACCAGCGGGGAAGCCGGGTCCCCAGGGGGCAGGCGCTGAGAAAGCAGAACAGGGGGAGGACCAGAAAGGGGTAGAAAATGCCCGTCAGCACCGGGAAATCCCGCGCGTCCACCAGCGACAGCCCCGGAGGCAGCAGCAGCTCCACCGCCGCCGCCAGGAGAAGAAAGGGAGCCAGGGTCTTCCACGGCGGCTCCGCCGTCTCCAGGCCGGAGGACTTCCGGATAGCCCGCACGTCCGCCTGCCACTCCAGAAAGCGGACGGACCATTTCAGCACGTAGCAGAGGAGCAGCACCCCCAGCAGGCACAGCCAGCTCTCCCGGATGGGAAACCACCGGCACCGCCACCCCGCCAGAGAGAACACCGCCGCCGTCCCCAGAAAATGAGCCCCGGACCAGAGGAGCGTCCGCCGTTCCAGGAGAAAGGGCGCTTCCATGGTGTTCAGCGCCGCCCCCAGGAGTCCGGACCAGAAGAACTGGGCCAGCGCCGCCGTCACCGGGCTTCCATACGCCTCCGCCATGGCTTCGGACACCACCAGCAGGCTCCCGCCCTCCGGCCTGGGAATGGCAAAGGCGTTTCCCAGCAGGAACATCAGATACACCAAGGCGATCCCCCAGGGGAAACCCGCCTTCGCCCGCCGGAGAAATTCCCGCCGCACTTCGGTCCCGCTCATACGCCCAGCACCTCCTTGATCTTCTTCACGTAACGCCGGGAGACGTAAGTTGTCACCCCGCCCTCCAGGGACACCCGGATGGTTCCGGACAGGCTCAGGTCCAGGGCCGTCACCCGCTTCCAGTTGACGATCTCCGAGTGGGACACCCGGACAAAGGTCCGCCGGTCCAGCCGCTCCTCCAGCTCGTAGAGCCGGAGGCGGACGGTATACACGTCCCCGCTCCGGGTCTGGGCCCGGACCTCCTTGTCCTCGCCGTAGAAGCGGAGGATATCCCCCGGCTCCAGGAGCACGGCCTCCCCGTCCCGGAACCCGGCCAGCCGTCCCGGCTCCTCCAGGCGGGCCAGGAGGTCCGCCAGCTCCGGCGTCTCCCCTGGGGACAGGACCTTGACCAGCAGCTCTTCCAGCGCCGGGTCCAGGGTCACGTCGATTTTCATGGCCTCCGCCTCCTCTCTGCCCTCAGTATACCCAAAGCGGGCCCCGCCGTCCAGGGGAAACGGACCATCGGCGGCGGGTGGGGGACGGATGGTCGAAAAACCCCGGCGGCGGGCCTGACGGAATGACGGTCCTATACCGGCCCGTCCCCTAACATTAAATAAGTGCCTTGCGGGAAATCCCCGCAAGGCACTTGGTATGTACGAACATCAGAAATCCGGCCCGCAGCTGTTGGTCAGAGCCTCCAGAATCTGATAGCGGTCCATCTGGAAGGTCTTGGTCATGGCCAGGGCCTCCTCCATGTCCATGTCCGCCAGACGGCCGTCCAGGATGCCGATGATGCGGTTGCCCTCGCCCTCGGCCAGGACCTTCACCGCGTCATAGCCCATGCGGCTGGCGGTCTCCCGGTCCCGGGCGCTGGGGGAGCCGCCCCGCTGGATGTGGCCCAGGACGGTGACGCGGGGGTCGATGCCCAGCTCGTCGTGGATGCGCTGGCTGATCTCGATGGCGCTGCCCGCGCCCTCGGCCACCACCACCATGTAGTGGGTGGTCCCCGCCAGGCGGGCCCGGCGGATCTTCTCCACGATGTCCCGCTCAAAGTCCGGCTCCCGCTCGGGGATCAGCACGGCGGTGGCGCCCACGGAGATGCCCACGTACAGGGCCAGATAGCCCGCGTGGCGGCCCATGACCTCCACCACGGAGCAGCGCTCGTGGGACTGCATGGTGTCCCGCAGCTTATCGATGCACTCGATGGCGGTGTTGCAGGCGGAGTCGAAGCCGATGGTGTAGTGGGAGCAGCCGATGTCGTTGTCGATGGTGGCGGGGATGCCCACCACCCGGAGGTCCATGCCGTCCTTGGCGGCCTGGCGGGAGATGGCCAGGGCCCCCCGGAAGGTGCCGTCGCCGCCGATGGCCACGATGCCGTCCAGGCCCAGAAGGCGGCAGGTGGCCAGGGCCTTGGCCCGGCCCGCCTCCTCCATAAACTCCAGGCTCCGGGCGGTGTAGAGCATGGTGCCGCCCTTGTTGATGATGTGGCTGACGCTGGAGGAGGTCAGCGGAACGAAATCGCTGGTGATGAGGCCGTTCCAGCCCCGGCGGATGCCGATGCAGCCGATGCCCCGGGCGATGGAAGCCCGGACCACGGCGCGGACGGCCGCGTTCATGCCCGGCGCGTCGCCGCCGCTGGTGAGCACGCCGATTCTCTTTACCTTCTTCTCCATACAAAAACCTCCGAATCCCCGCCTTTTCGCAAGGCGTATGCTGCCGGCTCCGGGCCGGCTCTCTCCGCCTAACATGATACTGCCCCAAGGACTGGATGTCAAGCTGGGTTTCATTTCCAGTTTTGGCGGCTCTGGCAAAAAAATGTCACCTTTTTGTTACCCCTTTTGGAGGAAAAACCTGCTATACTGGGTTTATCAAATCTTTAGGGAAAGGGAATCGGAGATATGCGCCGAGTGTTGAGCCTGCTGCTGGTTTTGCTGCTGTCCGCCTGCGCCGTACCGGCGGAGGTGGCGGGGGAGGAGACCCCGCCGTCCCAGGAGGTCCCGGCGGACCCCGCCCCGGAGGAAACGCCGCCGGAGGAAGAGGAAATCCTCGTAGACGAGACGGCGGACCATGTGGTCCTGACCCTGGACGCACCCCTGGCGGACGGGCGGACCCTGCGGCTGGAAGCGGTGGGGAGGGGCCGGGAGGAATTTGGCCCGGGCATCCGGGAAGTCCGGGTATACGACGGGAATGCGCTCATTCAAACCATTTTGGCCCGAGAGGGCCTTGAGTCGGAGTTGAACTTCGACCAGGATGTACCCACAAATCCGTATTATGACTACACGGTGTGCTGGTCCTCTTGGGAGGGCTGCATGGAGGCCTTGGACCTGAACTTTGACGGCAATACAGACTTCGGTCTTTTTGGTTGGCCGTGCAACAACATCATTCCTTATTTTTATTGGACTTGGGACCAGGAAACGGAGCAGTACCGCTTCGCCTGTATCCTCCAGGGGGCGGAGGCCCACCCGGAGATGGGGGAGAACGGGGAAGTCACCGCCGAATACAAATCCGGCATGGCCGGGTCCCAGTGGGTCACGGAGCACTACATGCCCGACGAGAACGGAGAGCTGTATTTGCAGCGGGTGGAGCGGCTGGTCCTCGACTTCCAGCCCGATTCCGGCTATCTGGATTCCGACCGGGAGGGCGCGCGGGAGGTGTGGCTCCCCAAGGAGGGGGATTTTCTCCGCCCCCGCCCCGCCGAGTGGTCCATTGAGACAGACTTGGTCCTGGTCAGCCGGGAGGTCCCGGTTTTCCAGGTCAACGCCGACAACACCGCCTCCTATTTCATGGAAATCTGGGAGTTCTGGGACGGCGAGCCCCAATTGGTCGAGCGAAAGGAGTATGACTATGAAGACCGCCAATGACCTGCGCCTTACCGTCACCCTCCGCCTGCTGGACGGCGAGGGCCAGCGCCGCTTTGGGCCGGGGGTTGCCGCGCTGCTGTCCGCCGTCCGGGAAAAGCAGTCCCTGCGGGCGGCGGCGGCGTCTATGGGCATGGCCTATTCCAAGGCGTGGCGCATCATCCACGCCGCCGAGGACGCCTTCGGCTGCAAGCTGCTGGATTCCACCATCGGCGGGCGGAATGGCGGCGGGGCCGTGCTGACCGCCCAGGCTCTGGAGCTGCTGGAAGCCTATCAGGCCCTCCAGGACGAGGTGGCGGCCTACGCCCAGGAGCGCTTCCAGGCCCGCTTCCATCCCTGAGCCGCACCTTGGAGGCCCCTCCCGCATAGAATGGGATACATTCGAATGATAGGGAGGAATCCAATATGGAACCTGTTTGCGATGCGTGCCAGGAGTGCGCCGAGCGCCGGGAGCCCGTCACCATGAAGGCCCGGGTCCTGCGGGTAGGCTGCTGCCAGCTGCTGGTCTGCGACCTGTGCGGCTGTCAGGAGGTCCTGGTCCATACCGACCGCGCCTGCTGCTTCCAGGTAGGGCAGTGCGTCTGCATCGAGTACAGCGGCGCGATGACCATGAGCATCCCGCCGCAGATCAGCGCCGAGTGCATCCGGCAGATCAGCTGCTGCTGATTCGCCGCGCCTGGATATTGCGTTGACGCCTTATACGATACGGAGTGGGCTTTGCCCACTCCGTTTTTCGGAAATGGGAAGAGCGCCGATTCTTCTGAAATGTCGCAATCGAAGCTTTTATGTAGGGGCGGCTATCAGCCGCCCCTACATTTCGGTCCAAACGAGAACGCGCCGCAAATACGGACGGCCTGCCAACCATCACCCCCATGTTAAATTTTCAATTCGGACATTTCTCGGTCCTTTCGGCAGCTTGCGCTTTGTTCCCCGGCGTGGTACAATGGAAGAAATCTATCCAAAGGAGTACCCAATTCTATGAAAAAAGCGCTGCTGTTGCTGCTGGCCCTCTGCTGTCTGACCCTTCCGGCCCAGGCGGCGGGCTTTTACGACGTGCCGGAGGACCATTGGGCCTCCGAGACCATCCAGCGGGCCGTGGAGGCCGGCGTCATCACCGGCTACAGCGACGGCTCCTTCCAGCCCGGAAGGGACGTCACCGCCGCCCAGTTCTGCACCATGCTCTGCCGCTCCTTCCTGGCGGAGGCGTACGACGCCGCGCCGGAGGGAAAGTACCGCGCCATGGACGCCTGCCTCCCCGTCCTCCAGGGCACGGCGGCGGAAGCCGCCTACCGGGACCGGGGGAAGCGCTGGGACCGCTTCGTGGATCAGCCCCTGAGCCGCTACGACATGGCCCAGATCATCTACAATGTTATTCTGGAGAAAGACGCCCTCCAAGAGACCATCAACCTCTCTACCACGGACATCGCCGACTGGACGAGCATCCCCGACGGCTACCACAGCGCGGTGTTCACCTGCTGGGGCACCGGCCTGCTCCAGGGGCGGAGCGACGGCCACTTCGCCGGAGAGGAGAACCTGAACCGGGCCCAGGCCGCTGTGATCTGGTCCCGGCTGGATGAATTTCTGAACGGCCCCGCCCCGGCGGAGGAGCCGGAGGAGGAAGCCACGGCGGAGATGCCCGCCTTCGGCCTCCAGGGGGACGAGACGGTCCAGGAGATGATGAACCGCATCAACCGGGAAACGCCCCGCTGTGAGGAGGGCCGTCTCCCCAACGGCAAGACCCGGACGGCGGAGAACATCCGGGAGCTGCTGGACCTGGTTCAGGAGGGCTGTCCCGACGGCACGGTCTGGAGCGCCACCATGCGCTTTGACTACAAATCCATCCGCTACAGCCCCGCCAAGGGCTGCATGGCCTTCGGCATGGCGGTGAGCGATTACGTGTTCGGCGAGGAAGCGCCCCTGACAATCCTTCGGGACAACCGGGAGATCGAGACGGGCGATGTGGTTTATATCAAGGGAGCCAACGTGGAACGGGTGATGATTCTCACCAGCGTGGACCATGAGGAGGGCTTCTATACCGCCTGTGAACTGAATCTGAACGGAAAGGTGAACTGGTCCCAGTGGGGCTTTATCTCCGGCCTGATCGACAAGCCGGGCGTCACGACGGTTTACCGCCGCTGGTAAACGCAGACTAAGAGCCCATCCTGAAATTAACGATGGACAGGAATGAGCTTGCGCCAGACAATGAC
>CAQVQZ010000091.1:3146-8560 GCA_948902155.1 uncultured Oscillibacter sp. | reverse complement strand
GTTGACAAAACGGGAAAAAGATGTTACAATTTGGTTACAAAATTTTTCAAGGAGGGTTTTCATGGCTGGGAACAAGAACAGCAAAACCGAGGGCCTTGTTTATAAGGGCCATCCGCTTCGCCGGGCAGGCAACCTGATCTATTACGGCACGATGGCTGAAAAATATATTATCATGATGCAGGTGCTGGAGACAAAGAAGGAACAGGATCTGGAGCTGGCCTCCAAGGTTTCCATCCAGCTCCAGCTGACGGACCCGGACCTGAAGTCCCGGGACCGGGTGCTTAAGAAGAGCGAGAAAGACAGCCTCTACGCGGCGATGGACATCGCCACCGTCTGGCTGAACCGGGCCCTGGCGGGCAAGGAGAAATAAGAACCGGCTCCCTGGCTGTAGATACAGGTTGTGCCGGGCGCTTACCCAACCGTTACACAAATGATACGAGAAAGGAAGCAACCACTTATGAATCGACTTGCAGGAAAGGCCGCCAAGGTTCTGGCGCTCACCCTGATTACCATGCTGTTCCTGGCCGTCACGGCCTTCGCCGCCGAGGGGGACCCCCTGGTGGTGGGCATCGGCAAGACCACCGGCTCCTCCCTCCGCCTCCGGTCCGCCCCCTCTCTGGACGCCTCCGTCCTCACCATGCTGAACAAGGACTGGACCATCGCCGTCCTGGGCGAGACCGACGGCTGGTATCATGTGGCCCATAACGGGGACGACGGCTATGTCTCCGCCGACTTCTTCACCATGAGCGAGGAAACCGAGTTTGAGTACTATGGCCGGGTCAACGCCCGGGGCGTCAACGTCCGGGCCGAGGCCAGCATCGAAAGCGAAATTGTGAACAACCTGGGCATCGGGAGCGGCGTCACGGTCACCGGAATTGAAAACGGGTGGTACAGCATCACCGGTACATATGGCGAAGGCTACATCCGCAGCGACTATGTCAGCCTGACCAACGAAACGCCCCTCACCCCCGGCGCCAGCGTGGGCGACAGCAGCATCGTGGACTTCGCCCGGCAGTTCCTGGGCACCCGGTATACTTACGGCGGCGCGGCCCCCGGCGGCTTCGACTGCTCCGGCTTCACCATGTATGTCTATAAGCAGTTCGGCGTCTCCCTGCCTCACACGGCCACCGGCCAGTGGCAGAGCGGCCTGGGCACCCGGGTTTACAGCCTGGGCGAGCTCCAGCCCGGCGATCTGGTCTTCTTCAACGATCCGGCTCGCAACGCCGGCAAGGCCTGCTCCCACGCGGGCATCTACATCGGCGGCGGCCAGATGATTCACTCCTCCTCCTCCCGGAGCGGCGGCGTGATCTACTCCGACCTGACCGACGGTTATTACAATACATACTTCGTGGGCGGCATCCATATCTAAAATCTGGACAAGCTCAAGGCGGCGCGGTGAAAACCGTGCCGCCTTTTTGCCTTCCGTTCAGGGGAATTTCCGCCCTGCCCCGGCGGGCGGCCGCCCGCAGGACATAGATCCGCCGGGAAATCGTCCCCACCGCCCTGGTGCGCCCAGACCATTCGGATTCCCCCCCCCCGGAGAGCGGGCTGCCCGGAGCGTCGGAAGGACCGGGGGCGGGGGATGAGCGGATGGCCCGGGGCCTATCCTCGCCCGCGCTTTGCCTCCAGCGCGATCCGGATAAACTCGGAGATCATCTTCCATTGGTAGGACTCCTTGCGGTAGCCGAAGCGAATGTGGTGGAAGGCGTCCTTCCCCAGGTGGTAAACCTTGATCTGGCTGAGCTGGTCCCTGGTCAGCACCGCGCGGGCCAGGCTCTCCGAGCAGAAGCAGATGCCCACCCCCTTGACGCACAGGGCCAGCAGGGTTTCCATGTTGGAGGACTGCGCCTTGACAATCGGCTGGAAGCCGGCGCTGTGGATCACGTCCCGGCCAAACTGCCCCGTGATGTCGAAGGGACTGCCCAGCACAAAGGGGTAGGCCCGGAAGGGTTGCAGATCGCGGATGGACGCGTCCCCCCGGAGCAGCTCCTCCGACAGGAGCCGCTTGGGGGCCAGCATGATGACCTCATCCTGGTAAAAATCCCGGATTTCCATTCCGGGAAGCGACTCCGGAAACCGGGCGATGGCCAGGTCGATGTCTTTGCTGACCAGGCTTTTGTGGAGGGACTCGTTGGTCCCCTCCAGCAGCCGCACCTCAATATGGGGGTAGACCGCCTGGAAGGCGGCGATATTGTCCGGCATGATCGCGTGGCTCCTGGTGAAGTTGACGCCGATCAGAAGCTTTCCCCGCTGATTATTGGTCAGGTCGTTGAACTCATTCCACATGGCCTGATAGTTTCCGTAAATGCTGGAGGCATGCTGCAGAAATACCTCCCCGGCGTAGGTGAGCTGCAGCGGATTGCTCCGCACAATCAGCTGGCAGGCGAGCTCCTTTTCCACCGCCGCGATATGGGCGCTCAACGTCTGCTGGGTAATATGCAGCTCCTCCGCGGCCTTGGTGATGTTCCGCTTTGCCGCCACCGTCAAAAAATATTCCATCGTCAGGAAGTTCAATGCCGTGCCTCCTTCTCTGCATTACAGTATTTTTACTGTGATAATTACAAAAAACAACAGGGATATAACAGTGTTTTTATTGTAATATACACCAAAAATAACAGTTTTACAAGTATAACTTCCTCTTTTATACTGCATTTATCTCAGGGTACTTTTTCAGACCTGAGGGAAAAATTTTGAAGAGAGGGAGATCTTTATGGACAAGAACACGGTTGATTACAGCGGGATGGAGTTCGCCACCCGGGCGATCAAGCTCGGCGAAGGCCCGGACCCTGTCACCCATGCGCTGAACACCCCGATTTATGAAACCACGACCTACGCCTATAACACCACGGACGAATACGACCAAATGATCGGCGACGCCATGAGCTGGAAGCCGGGCTGCTGCATCTACAGCCGCACCACCAACCCCACCACCATGGCCATGGAGCGCAAGGTCGCCTCTCTGGAAAACGCCGAGGACGCCTGCGTCATCTCCTGCGGCATGGCGGCGGTGAGCCTGGCCCTGCTGACCCAGCTGAACGCCGGCGACCACGTCATCTGCTCGGACGACACGTTTATCTGCACGGCCAGCCTGTTTGAGGACATTCTCCCCTCCAAGGGCATTGAAACGGACCGGGTGGAGGTGCTGGACCTGGAGGCCGTCAAGAAGGCGATCAAGCCCAACACGAAGGTGATTTACCTGGAGGCGCTGTCCAATCCCCTGCTGAAGCTGGCCGACCTCCCCGCGATTGCGGAGCTGGCCCACGCCCACGGCTGCAAGTTCATTGTGGACAACACCTTCCTCTCCCCGTTCATCATGCGGCCCCTGGACCTGGGCGCGGACATCGTCGTCCACTCCGGCACCAAGTACTATGTCGGCCACGGCGACGGCCTCTGCGGCATTGTGGCGGGCACGAAGGCGGACATGGACCGGATCCGGTATTACAACGACAACCTGGGCACCCACATCAGCCCCTTTGACTCCTGGCTGGCCCTGCGGGGCGTCCGCACGCTGCCCCTGCGCCTGGCCAAACAGTCCCAGAACGCCCTCGCCCTCGCCCGGTGGCTGGAGGCCCGGCCGGAGGTGGAATTCGTTATCTATCCCGGACTGGAGAGCCACAAGCAGCATGAGCTGGCCAAGAAGCTCTTCCACGGCGATAACTTCGGCGGCATGCTCTGCTTCCACCTGAAGGGCGGCTACGAGACGATGGCCAAGTTTGCCGATCAGGTTCAGATTCCCCCCATCGCCACCAGCCTCGGCGACGTGGTGACCCTGATCTATCCCAAGAAGCCCTATGACAACCTGATCCGCCTGTCCGTGGGCTGCGAGGACGTGAAGGACCTGATGGCGGACTTCGAGCAGGCGTTCGCCAAGCTGGCGGAGTAAGCAGGCAGGCTCCCGGCGGCCTTGAAGAGGCCGCCAAAGATAGGTAAAGGAACATGATCAGGTCCTGCTGAACCGCGGGGGCGCTCCGGCCCGAAGCATCTCTCCCTCCGGTTTTGGGGGCGCGGCGCCGGACGCCCTGCGGCCCATCCGGCAGGCGCAGCCTGCCGAATGAAAAACGCGTCCGTGTTTTTTCAAGTGTGCCGCCGCTGTCAGCGGAACCTGAAACCGGAAGGAGGCTTATTATGGCAAGTGTTATTTCTGATTTTCTGGACACCGCGGTAGGCTTTTTATGGGGTACCCCGTTAATTGTTCTCGTCCTTGGCTCCGGCGCACTGTTCACCATTGGAACAGGCTTTTTCCAGTTCAGGCACTTCGGCTATTTTATGAAGCGCACCTTCGGTTCTCTCTTTGACAAGGAAGAGCACGAAACCGGCTCCGGCCACGTCAGCGCCTTCAACGCCATCGCCACGGCGGTGGGGGGCGCGGTCGGCGTGGGAAACATCGGCGGCGTGGCCACGGCCATCGCCGTGGGCGGCCCCGGGGCGCTGTTCTGGCTGTGGGTTGCGGCGCTCCTGGGCATGGCCCTGAAAAGCGCCGAGGTTTCCCTGGCGTGCTACTACCGAAGCTATGACGAGGACGGCCAGCCCTATGGCGGCCCCACCTATTACATCCAGAAGGGCATCGGGGAGCTGCTTCCCAAGAACATCGCGAAGGTGGCCTCGGTTCTCGCCGTCATCTTCGGCGTGGGCTTCGCCAGCAACTTCTTTTCCGGCGTGCAGGGCTACACCATTGTGGAGGGCTTTACCTCCGCGTTCCCCATCCCCATCCTGGTCTTCGGCGTGATTTACAGCGTCGTTGTGTGGATCATCATCTGGGGCGGCGGCAAGCGGGTCGTGGAGTTTGCCGGCAAGATCGTTCCGTTCATGATCGTCCTGTTCGTTCTGGCGGGCCTGGGCGTGATCATTGTCAACATCTCCCAGCTGCCGGCGGCGTTCTCCCTGATCTTTAAGGGCGCCTTCACCGGCACGGCGGCGGTGGGCGGCTTTGCGGGAGCGGCGGCCTCCGCGGCCATCCAGACCGGCATAGCCCGCTCCGTCTTCAGCAACGAGGCCGGCCAGGGCTCCTCCACCATGGTCCACTCCCAGGCGAAGGTGGAGCATCCCGTCCGCCAGGGCATGTGGGGCATGTTTGAGGTGTTCGTGGACACCATGGTGGTCTGCACCATCATGTCCCTGACCATCATCATGAGCGGAGCCTGGAACTCCGGCGTTGAGGGGGCGGCCCTCTCCGTCTCCGCCTATGGCACGGTATACGGCAGCATCGGCGCCAAATTTGTGGCCATCGCCATTTTGCTGTTCGGCCTCACCACCCAGACCGGCTGGTTCATGTATTACGACGTTCTGCTGCGCCACGCCCTGAAGGACAACATTGCCCTGAAAAACAAGATCATCACGTTCTTCAAGGTGATCTATCCCCTCCCCGGCCTGATTACCATCTTCTACACCGTTCAGAACGGGCTGCCCACCGGCTT
>CAQVQZ010000091.1:0-3136 GCA_948902155.1 uncultured Oscillibacter sp. | reverse complement strand
ATCCGTCACAAGCTGTGATGTCTTCTTTGACGCGCCCACCACGCTGAACATCATCTGCGTCATTGCCATGAGCGGCGTCTATTTCAAGCTTGTGAAGGACTACAAGGCCCGCTATATGGGAATCGGCACGGTGGATCCCAATTTCAAGGTGTTTTACGAGAAAAACCCCAACGAGGAGGAATGAGGCGCATCTCCCGGCTCCCCTCCCGGGAGCGGGCCCTCAAACGCAGATCCGCCCTGTTGGCAAAAAAGGAAGGAGTGAGCCGCCGGCTCACTCCTTCTTTTTCAATTAACCGCAAATCGCGCACCTGCCGCGGCTGTGCGTTTCCAGGCGGGCCGCCTGTGCCCCGCGGCCGTGTTCGCGGCGCTCCCTTCGGACAGAATCCGTTACTCGCCCATGGGCGCGCCGCACTGGGGGCAGAACTTGCTGTCGGACTCCGCGCCGCAGATGGGGCACTTCTTTCCGGCGGAGGCCTCCTCCCCGGCGGGGGCGGGCTCTTCCTTCACGGGTTTGCTGGCCTCCAGCTCGGCGATCTTGGCCTTGGACGCGTTGACCGCCTCCACCGCCTCCCGCACCGCGTCGGGGATCTCGCCCTCGTACTCGCTGACAAACCACTCGCCGATGGCGCGGTAATTCTTGTCAATTTCCTTCTGCTCTCCGGCAATGGCAACGTTGATTTTTACCAGCTCGGCAGCGTCCTTGGTCCGGTCGGCGGCCTTGTTGGCCACGTCCTTTGCCTTACGGGTCAGTTCATCGATGGAAAACGCCATATTGATTATCCCCTTTCATATTTTGAACCTGCTTCCAGGCTCCGGCTTCCGTCACTTTATGGACCATGGCACCTAGTATAACGGATTTTCTTGGGAAACGCAACAGAATTTCCCAATGTTTACAGTTCATTTTCAATCCCGCCGGCGCCTACCGGTCCTGCTCCGCCTTTAAAATGCCCCCGTCTCCGGCGGCAATCTCGTATTCATACTCCACCCCGCCGGCGCGGAATTCAATCTCATAGACCCAGAGGCCGTCGTCCTCCTCCAGCTCCCATTTGACAAAGCCGGCCTCCGCCTCGCTGACGCCCGCGTGGGCAAGGGCCGCGGCCTTGGCGGCTTCCTCCCCGATGAAACCGCCGGGGGCCCCTGCGGCGCCCCGCTCCAGCTCCGCCTCAAGGACGGTTCCGGAGGACGCGT
Organism: uncultured Oscillibacter sp.; assembly: GCA_948902155.1. The sequence continues at coordinate 1,948 of CAQVQZ010000091.1, read as the reverse complement.
CGATCTTATACGCATATTCCGTGCCGCCGGAGCGGAATTCAATTTCGTAGATCCGGATTCCGTCGTCCCAGTCCGACTTGCAGCGGACCTGCTCCGCCTGGGCTTCGCTGATTCCGGCATGGGCATAGGCGGCGGCTTTGGCGGCCTCCTCCCCGGTGGGGGGCGGCGCATCGCTTTCCGCTCCGGCGGGGGAAGGCGCATCGCCGCCCGTTTCCCCGGCGGTACCGGAGCCGCCGGCGGCGCTTTCCTCCGGGGCGCCGGAGGAGGAGGGAACGTTTTGGAACACGCCCGCCCGGCCCTCCAGAATCTCTCCGGTGTAGGCGTCCACCTTGTAGTCAAACTCCCCCAGGGTGATGTGGCGGAGCTCCACATCGTAGTGGGCGGGGGAGTCGTCCAGCTCCGCCTCGGCGTCCCAGGTGACGGAGTCCATTTCCAGCGTCCCGGCGTAAGCCTCCGCCGCATGGGCGGCGGCGGACAGGCCGATGGGCAGGCCCGGCGCGCCGGCCTCGCAGAGCTGCTCCAGCTCCCCGGCGGACAGGGCGGACAGGGCCTCGGCGGACAGGGCGGGATTCAGGGCCCGGACGTCCTCCACCATGGCGGCCTTCCCGGGGGAGACGGCGGGGGCCGCGGGCTGGGAATCCCCGGAACCGGAGGCGTCCTGGGTCAGGGGCCGGGAATCGCCGCCGTGCCGCCCGCCCAGCGCCTGCCGGAGCTGCAGCGCCAGCACCAGCAGCAGGAGAACAATGGTGGCCGTCAGCAGCCAGCGAATAAGCCGCTTTTCGTTCTTTTCATGGGTTTGTGGATCCATGGGGTTCACCATCCTTTTGGAAGATTCGTCTCTATTATAATGAGGGCGGAGGAAAAAGTCCAGAGCCTTGGCGCTTCCCCGGGGAAAAACTCCTCTTTCCTTTTCGCCCGTGCTGTGATACAATTATATCACATAAAAGATCCGTCCCCCCTCCGGGGGAGAGGAGAAAGGAGCCCCGCCATGCCCATGCCCGCCCCCCCGCGGGAGGACCCGGTCTTCCCCCGCATCCGCGCCGCCGCCGCCAGGGGCGCCCTTTCTCACGCGCTGCTGTTCACCGGCCCCGGGGACCGGGGGGCCGCCGCCCGCTTTGCCGCCGCCGCCCTCCAGTGCACGGGGCCCGAGGGGAACCGCCCCTGCGGCGGCTGCCCCTCCTGCCGGAAGGTCCGGCAGGACATCCATCCCGACGTCATCACCGTCCGGGACGACCAGCACAAGTTTATCGCCGTGGAGATCCTCCGGGAGGTCCGGAGGGACGCCTACATCCGCCCCAACGAGGGCGCCCGGAAGGTCTATCTCTTCCCCGACTGCGCCCTTTTGACGGAGCAGGACCAAAACGTGCTGCTCAAGCTGGTGGAGGAGGGGCCCCCCTATGCCGCCTTCCTCTTCTGCGCGGAAAACCGGGCGGCTGTGCTCCAGACCCTGCGGTCCCGCTGCGTGGAGCTGAAGCTCCAGCCCGGAGCCCTTCCCGGGGGAGCGGAGGAAGGGGACGGCGAGGCCCTCTGCCGGACCCTGGCCCGCCGGAAGCGGGGAAGCGTGGCCGAGCTGGCGGTCCGGCTGGAGAAAAAGAAGCTCGGCCGGGAGGATCTGGCCGCCCTTCTGGAGCGGAGCGGCACGCTGTTCTCCGAGGCGCTGCTCCTTCTCTACGGGAGGCCGCCGGAGGCCGGGGACCGGGAGATTGCCGGACTGATCGGGAAAAGCTTGACAAAAGACCAGATTGTGCGCACAATAGAAATACTGCGGAACTACCGTCGAGAGTGCGGCTTTAATGTGGGCCCCGGCCATGTGCTGGGGGCCCTGGCCGCGGAATTGGAGGGAATCCTTTGACTGAAGTCATCAGCGTCCGCTTTCGGGGCGGAAGCAAAACGTACTTTTTTGACCCCAAGGACCTGCAGGTCCGCGTGGGGGACAACGTGATCGTCC
>CAQVQZ010000090.1 GCA_948902155.1 uncultured Oscillibacter sp. | reverse complement strand
CCTGAGGGCTTTCAGGGCGGGGGCGCGAATCCCCGCCCCCGCAAGGCCCGCAAGCCCCGCCGCGCCATGGGCAGCGCGTTCAGCCGCACCCTGACCAACCTGGCGGTCACCCTGGTTTTCGGTCTGGTCTATTTCTATCTGGAGCTTCCCGCCCTGAACCTCCACGCCGAGGAGTTTTATGTCTTCGTCTTCCTCCTCTGCGCTGTGTACTGCGTCTGCGCCGTCTTCACCTCCGGCTTTCAGGGCGACGGCAGCATCAAGGGTTATTTCCATTTTGTGCGCAAGCAGTGCGCCGTTCCCTTCCTGGCGGTGGTGGTCCTGATCGTTATCCTGGCCCTGGGCGCTGTGGCCAGCTGGGTGGTACTGCGGGCGGGGAGCTATTCCAAGCTCCTCCCTATTCAGGCCGGGGACTTTACCGCCGAGGTGGAGGAAATTTCCTATGACCAGATTCCCATGCTGGACGCGGACTCCGCCACTCAGCTGGGCACCCGGAAACTGGGCGAGCTGGCGGACATGGTTTCCCAGTTTGAAATCCTGCCCACCTATACCCAGATCAACTACCAGGGCCGCCCGGTGCGGGTGACCTCCCTGCGCTACGGGGACCTCATCAAATGGTTTACCAACCGGAGCGAGGGCCTGCCCGCCTATATCATCATCGACATGGTGAGCCAGGAGGCCGAGGTGGTCCGCCTGCCGGAGGGCATGAAGTACACCGTGGCGGAGCATTTCGGCCGGAACCTCTACCGGCATCTCCGGTTCCGCTACCCCACCATGATGTTTGACGAGCCGGTCTTCGAGATCGACGAGGAGGGCACGCCCTACTGGGTCTGCTCCCGAATCGTGCGGAGCATCGGGCTGTTTGGCGGCGTGGACGTGAAGGGCGCGGTGCTGGTGAACGCCATCACCGGCGAAAGCGAATACCACGAGCAGGTCCCCAACTGGGTGGACCGGCTGTACTCCGCCGACATCATCGTCCAGCAGTACGACTTCTACGGCATGTATCACAACGGCTTCCTCAACTCCATCTTCGGGCAGAAGGACGTGACCGTCACCACCGACGGGTACAACTATATCGCCCTGGAGGACGACGTGTATATGTACACCGGCGTCACCTCCGTCACCTCCGACGAGTCCAACATCGGCTTCATCCTCTCCAACCAGCGGACCAAGGAGACGCATTTTTACTCCATCGCCGGGGCGGAGGAGTTCTCCGCCATGGAGTCCGCCCAGAGCCAGGTCCAGCAGATGAACTACAAGGCCACCTTCCCCCTGCTGCTGAACATTGCCAATCAGCCCACCTACTTCATGGCCCTGAAGGGGGCCGACGGGCTGGTGAAGATGTTCGCCATGGTCAACGTCCAGCAGTATGACGTGGTGTCCACCGGGGCCACGGTGGCCGAGTGCGAAAACAGCTACCGCCAGACCCTGGCCCACCGGGGGCTGATCGGCGCGGGGGAGCAGACGCCCATCTCCGGCAACGCCCAGGAGCAGGAGGGCATCGTCGCCGAGATTCGCAGCGCCGTCATTGAGGGCAACACCCACTATTACGTCCGCATGGAGAACAGTCTGGGCTATCTGGACTTCAATTCCGCGGAGGTGCCCCTGGCCGTGCTGCTGAATGTGAGGGACCATATCCGGTACACCTATGTGCTGGAGGGGGCGGAGTTCCCGGAGCACGGCATTGTGACGGCTACGGATTTCGAGTATATTGATTGGGATAACTGAGGAAGAGGAAACGCTTTTTTAGAAGCTATGGAATTCCGTTAAAAAGTGTCTTCGGAAAAGAAGGTGGCATTTGCGAAGGGCGAAAGCAAAGCGTTTTTGAAGTTAATAATATTACCGAGGGACTCCTTCTATTGCAAGGCTGGCAATAGAAGGAGTCCCTCGGCAATCTCCGACCGGCTTCGCCGGGAGCCCTTTTCAAAATGCGAATCGAGAGTGAGGCGGGCTGTTTGCCCGCTTCGCGGCAAAGGCGCTGGGCCGCGACTTACACAATTTATTACGAGAGATTTTTAAGTCGCGGCTGAGAGTTTCGCGCCTGCGGGCGCGCCCAATGGGCTCCGCCCCTTGGAACCCCGCAGCCTTTTCAAAGGCTGGCGAAACTTTTTCCTGCGCTTCGCGCTCTCCTTTTCAAACCTTGATCCGCATTTCCAAAAGAACCTTTTTTATAACCGCGCTGTATCGTCCCCCATCAGGAGGCGTTCTCCATCCCATAACTCCCCGTCACCGGGTCCTGCCACAGCGGCAGCCTCACCGGCCGGAAGGTACACCACACAAAGCAGAACAGCAGTCCCCACAGCGCACCCAGCCCCAGCAGCTGCTGCCACCCGGCGGAGCACCTTCCCCGCCGCAGCAGCCAGAAGTCCAGCGCAAAGGCCCCCAGGTCCGCCACAAAAAATATGGCGATGTTCACCCAGTCATAGTTCCGCCCCAGCGCCCCGGTGTAGGTGTAAAAGAGAATCGGAATCAAAGCCAGTCCCGCCAGGGCGCTGACGGCCCGGACCGCCAAAAAGTTGGGGTAATTCCGCCCCAGCAGGCAGACCTGCGCCACGGAGAACAAAAACAGCGGCACAAACAGCAGCTTCATGTGCTCCCACGTGGACTCGTTGACGGCGGATATCACCGCCGCCGCCGTCCCGCCGCCGCTCCACTCATAGACGAAGTGGAGCAGCGTACCCAGCGCCCCGGTGAACAAAAAGCCTCCCGCCTCCCAGAAAAACAGCCTCCGTTTCATTCGTCCGGCCTCCCCAAGTCAAAACTGCCGTCAGTTTATGCCAAAACCGGAAAAATATGCGCTTCCCCCCTCTCCCACAGGAACCGCAAATCTTTCCTCCCCCAGAGGCGCAATTTCGCCAGATTCCACTATGGATTTCCGCCGCCCTATGTGTTATAGTCAACACAGTTGACTATACAAGAACCCCGCTTATATGATTCCCGCCCGATCACACGAAACGGCCCCGGACGCGGGCCCTGGAAGGAGTTTATCCCCCATGATCAAGATCACCACCGACAGCACCTGCGACCTGCCGGCCCCGCTGCTGGAGCAATATGATGTCACCGTCTTCCCCCTGGGCATCGTCAAGGCCGGGAAGCTCTACCACGACGGCGTGGACATCCGCACGGCGGACATTGCCGCCCACGTGGACGCGGGCGGCGAGATCACCACCACCAACGCCGTCAACGCTGCGGACTACGAGGACGCCTTCCGCGCCCTGACGGAGAAATACGACGCCGTCATCCACATCAACATTGGCAGCGGCTTCTCCTGCTGCTGTCAGAACGCCAAGCTGGCGGCGGAAGAGGTCCCGGAGGTCTACGTGGTGGACTCCAGAAACCTCACCGTTGGCCACGGCCTGATGGTCCTGGCCGCCGCCGACGCGGCCAGGGAGGGAAAATCCGTCACGGAGATTCTGAACATTCTGGAGAGCATGGTCCCCCGGCTGGAAACCAGCTTCGTCCTGGACCGCCTGGACTATATGAAGAAGGGCGGGCGCTGCTCCTCCGTCACCGCCCTGGGGGCCAACCTGCTGAAGCTCCATCCCTGCATCGAGGTCATCGACAACAAGCTGTCCGTGGTGAAGAAGTACCGGGGCGGCATGGCCAAGGTGGTGGCCGACTACCTCCACGACCGCCTCCAGGACCGGACGGACGTTGACTTCCGCCGGGTCTTCCTGGTGGACACCTGCCCCGGCGACGAGCTGGCGGGCATTGCCCGCGAGATTCTGCGGGAAGACGGCCGCTTCGGCGAGATTCTGGAGGCCAAGGCGGGCTGTACGATTTTCTGCCACTGCGGCCCCGGCACCCTGGGCCTGATTCTCCTGCGAAAGTAACGCGCCCCGGCGCCGGCTCCCGCCGGCGTCAAATTTTTTCCCCGGCCTTGAGAAATTCTTGAGATTTGCCGGGTACAATGGTCCTGGAAATACAAATCAAGAGCGGGAAGGCTGTTTGCCAGCTTCGGGGCCCCCGCAAAATCGAAGATTTTGAGGGGAAAGGAGGAAGGAATGGAGCGAGTGGAGTTTTCGCCGTCAGGCGGAAACGGAACTGAGCGGAATTTCTTCCGACGCAGTCGCGGCTAGGTATTTCGCGCCTGCGGGCGCGACCAATGGGCGCTGCCCCTTGGAACCCCGCAGCCTTTGTAAAGGCTGGCGAAACTTTTTTCTCGCTTCGCGCTCTCCTGTTCAAACCTTGACTATCATTAGAGAGGAGGAACCGCCCATGCGCCAGACCCTGCTGATCGCCGACGACGAGCCGGGCATCGTGGACATGCTCCGCGCCTGCTTCGCCCCGGACTACGAGGTCCTGACGGCCTCCAGCGGCAAAGAGGCCCTGGCCCTGGCGGCCCGGCAGCCGGACCTGATCCTGCTGGACGTCACCATGCCGGACCTGGACGGCCTGTCCGTCTGCCGGACCATCCGGGACCACGTGTCCTGCCCCATCCTCTTCCTCACCGCCCGCATCGAGTCCGCCGACAAGCTGGCCGGGTTCCGGGCGGGCGGGGACGACTACATCCTCAAGCCCTTCGACCTGGACGAGCTCCGGGCCCGGGTGGACGCCCACCTCCGCCGGGAGGAGCGCCGCCGGGACGAGGGGCGGATGGTCCGCTTCTTCGGGGACCTGGCGGTGGACTACACGGCCAGGACCGTGACGGCGGCGGGCCAGGCGGTGAACCTCTCCCGCCGGGAGTTCGACATCCTGGAGCTGCTGTCCCTGAACCCCGGCCAGGTCTTCGACCGGGAGCGCATTTACGAGGCCGTCTGGGGCATCGACGGCGGCGGCAGCAGCGACACCGTCATGGAGCACATCCGAAAAATCCGCTGCAAGCTGTCGGCCCGCACGAGCCGCAGCTGCATCGAAACCGTCTGGGGGTGCGGCTACAAATGGAACGGCTGAAACAATCCAAACTGAAAGACGCCTTTTACCACCTGGCCCTTCTCTGCCTCCTGCTGTCCCTGATTCTGACGGGCTTTGTATACATGGGCCTGGAGCGGGCGGCGGAGCGCTTTCCCGACGGCGAGGTCATCGTTGAAAACGGGAAAGCGGTGTATCAGGAACCGCCCCCGGCGGACCGCCGGGCCCGCAGCCTCATCCGGGCCCTCCAGTCGGCGGCGGTGTTCGGCATTCCCTCCTTCGGCCTCATGACGGCGGCGTCCCTGTTCTGGCGCTGGAAGCTGAAGCCCCCCATCGAGGCCCTCCGGACCGGCGTGGAGCGCATCCGGAACCAGGACCTGGACTTCGCCATCCCGGAAATCTCACAGGACGAGCTGGGCCAGGTCTGCGCCGCCTTCGAATCCATGCGGGCGGAGCTTTTGAAAACCAACCAGACCCTCTGGCGGCAGGCGGAGGAGCGCAAGCGCCTCAACGCCGCCTTTGCCCACGACCTGCGCAACCCGGTGACGGTGCTGAAGGGCACCGTCCGCCAGCTCCGCCAGGGCGCGGAGGACCCCGGCGCGCTGGACCGCCTGGAGACCTACACCCTACGCATCGAGCGCTACATCCAGGCCATGAGCAGCGTCCAGCGGCTGGAGGAACTGCCGGTGGAGCCCAGGCCAATATCCCTGGCCCAGCTCCGCCGGGAGCTGGAGGAGACGGCCCAGGCCCTGGCTCCCGGCCTGGCGGTGTCCTTCTCCGGCCTGGACCGGGGGACCGTGGAGCTGGACCACGGCCTGTTTCTCACCGTGGCGGAGAACCTCACCGGCAACGCCGCCCGCTTTGCCCGCTCCCGTCTGGGCGTCACCCTGACCGCCGGGGAGCGGACCCTGACCCTGACCATCCTGGACGACGGCCCCGGCTTCCCGCCGGAGCTGCTTCAAGGCGGCCCCAAGCCCTTCGGCGCGTTCAGCGGCGAGGCGGCGCATTTCGGCATGGGCCTGTACACCAGCGGCCTGCTGTGCCAAAAGCACGGCGGCGATCTCCGCCTGTATAACTGCCCCGGCGCGATGGCGGAAGCCCGCTTCGCCGTCACCCGCCCCTCCCGAGCGAAACCGCCCCCATATTTTCCTAAATCACCCGAAAAACCGCCAAATCAAGCAAACACGAAAGCCTTCCCCCTTTACAGCAAAACCGCCCACAAAACTTTGTCTTTCCTTCTCCAGCCCCAAATCGCCGCCAAACCCCGCCAAACAACTCTCCCAGCCCTTTATTCCACCCCATTCCACCCCCAAACCCCCGCTTTCGCCTCCATTTCCGACTACAGAACGGAATGACTCCAGCCAAATATTACAAAAAGCAATTGCTCCGACCCTATCAAGCAAACGCAAAGTGCTCCCCATGTTTCAGGAAACGTGGGGAGCGCTTTTGATTTGCTCTTGGCACGAAAGGAAGCCAACCTATTAAATCGATATTGTTACAGGTGAGTGGCAAATCTGCGATTCATTTTGCATCGCCTTCGAAATTCTCTTTGAAATTCCGACAAAATTTTACAAATTTTCATGCGGCGTGTGTGGACCGAACGCGATTCCTGGAATAATCTTCCCATATAACGTCAAAGAAGGAGAGATTATCATGGTTCAAAAACGCACGCCGACCAAAAAACAGAGGAAAGCTCTGGGGCGGGCCATTCAGGAAGCCCGAAAAATCAACGGGTTTACGCAGGAACAGCTTGCGGATTACCTGAAATGCTCCGCGCATTGGGTCAACCGGATCGAATGCGGAAAAAGCGACCCGAATTGGCTGGATGTCTTTCGCCTGACCTCCATCTTAAAGCTGGATGTCGAAGCGATTTTGCAGGAGGTGGACGGCTGTGATCCAGTACCTTCCAGTCGAGAATGAGATCGGCTCCTCCAGCCCATACCGTACCTTCGGCCTCCGCGTGTTCCGCCAGGAGGACGGGGAAGAGGCGGAAGAGATCATGCTGCTGCCGGATATATCCACCAACTTTGAGTTTACCCTCCGCCTCGCCAGCCTGTTCACCAGGAAGCAGCTGAGCCCTCTGCGCCTGCTGGACGTTCTGGAGACGCTTCTTTAATGCCAAAAGCCAGCACCGAAAAATGGTGCTGGCTTTCTTACATACCCAAATCCAAAACGTGTCAATCAGGCATATCCGCCAAAAGTCTGTCGCGCACCCCGGCGGTGGAGCGGACCTCCAGCTCCCCGTGAGCCAGGTCAAAGCAGGCCAATCTCCCCCCGGCGTCGATGTAGACGTAATGATAGGAAATGGGCGCTTTGTTCTCTTCGCAAAGGGTTTCCAGCAGCGGCTCCAGTTCGGAGTCCGACAGCGTGTGGCGGTCGGAGTAGAGGAACAGGTCGTAACGCCCCAGAAACGCGTAGCCCGCGTTCAGCTTCTTCAATTTCCGCTTGAACGGCTCAATAAAACCGGCGGCGGGAAGCGGGTTGATGACAAAGGTCTGCCAGTCGTGATATTCGATCCCGCATTCGCCGCACAGCTTCAGCATTCTGTCCGTCGGGGCCTGATAGGCGTCGTGGGCCGCGATCTCTGTCACCAGCCGCTCGAACGCCTCGCCATTGACGGACATGACCTCGATGCCGGCCGCGCCGTCCTCCGTCTGGAGGTCCGGCTTGTCCCGCAGCAGCAGCGTTCCATACCGCTTCCGGTACATAGTTTCCAGCATACGCTTCGCATAAACCTCATAAGGACTCCGGCCGGACATAGCGTCTCCCCTCTCTTCGCCCTTTTCCATCCGCTTCATGTGGACATTTTACCACACTTTCCCTTCTCCCGCAATACGGAAAGACCTGCCGCCGGAAGGGACTGCGCCGTTTTCCCCGCCCGCTTCCATATAGACATCCCGGACATTTTTCTTGACTTTGCCCAAAAGCGGGCTTATAATCGTTTAAAGTGAGAAACCAGGCCCAAGGGAAGCCTGAGCCCGGCAGGGGGAGTCTCCCCCAAAATACACAGACAGGAGTTGTTTTTCATGCTGGATATCAAGATCACGAAAACCACCGCCCCCAAGGCGAAACCCGCCGACGAGTCGAAGCTGGGCTTTGGCCAAATCTTCACGGACCACATGTTCCTGATGGACTACACCGCAGGCGAGGGCTGGCACGACCCCCGCATCGTCCCCTACGCCCCCTTCCCGCTGGACCCGGCCACGGTGGTGTTCCACTACGCCCAGGAGCTCTTTGAGGGCATGAAGGCGTACCGCTCCGCCGACAACACCATCCAGCTCTTCCGCCCCGACTGCAACGCCCAGCGGATGCAGGATTCCTCCGAGCGCATGTGCATCCCCCTGGTGCCCGTGGAGGACTTCATCCAGGCCGTCAAGGCCCTGGTGGAACTGGAGAAGGACTGGGTGCCCCACAGCGAGGGCACGACCCTCTATATTCGCCCCTTCGTCTTCGCTACCGATGTGGGTCTGGGCGTCCACGCCAGCAAGCACTACACCTTCTGCATCATCTGCGCCCCCTCCGGCGCCTACTACGCCGAGGGCATCGACCCCATCCGCATCTACGTTGAGGACGAGTACATCCGCGCCGCACCCGGCCTCACCGGCTTCACCAAGTGCGGCGGCAACTACGCCGCCTCCATCAAGGCCGGCGAACTCGCCGAGCAGAAGGGCTTCGCCCAGGTCCTCTGGCTGGACGGCGTGGAGAAGAAGTACGTCGAGGAAGTGGGCAGCATGAACATC